>NZ_JAWQUN010000009.1:0-144137 GCF_033447105.1 Formosa sejongensis | reverse complement strand
TTTGGAGCATCATCGTAGACCGGACGATGGGAATATCACAAATTTTATAATTGAGAAATGATCATGGGGTGACTTTCAGTCACGAGCCCGAACCTATGGACTTGTAGTCCATAGTGGTTCAGTTTTCAGTCTACTTTTTTTAAGATCACTCATGGTTTCTTTTGTGATTTTTTAAAACCGACCAAAAAAAGCAGTATAATAATTAATGAACTTCAAGTTGGTGTAAACTGTATTGCATTAACTCGAAGCCTTTTTTTTGGTTAATAATCAGGACCTTACTAGTCGTGTCGAAATCAGTCATATTAATAACATTGTATCGCAGCTTTGAGTGATTTCTTTTTCTTAATTTTACGATCGAAAATTTCTTTATTTATAATTCTCCAAACCCTAAAACGATGCTAGACGATTTCCTTTTTTATGTTCAATATGGTATTAATCATGTATTAGATATTAATGGCTACGATCATGTATTGTTTCTATTGGTTTTAACGGTGTCTTATGTTTTTAAAGATTGGAAACGCGTTTTAATACTGGTGTCTTTATTTACACTTGGGCATACTATTTCTTTAATTTTAGCGGCCTATAATGTGGTTAAAATTAATGGTGTATTGGTCGAGTTTTTAATTCCGATAACCATTTTTATAATGGCTGTTTATAATATATTTACGGCAGGTAAAACCATACAGAAAGGAGTGGGAGTGCTGTTCTTTTCAGCCTTATTTTTTGGAATTATTCACGGTTTAGGATTTGCTAGAGAGTTTCATTTATTGGTAGGAGGAGCGAGTAATAAACTATTGCCATTATTAGAATTTGCACTAGGGATTGAAGCTGCACAAATTATTATTGTATTCGTTGTGTTGTTTATTAGTTTTATTATGCAAACCGTTTTCAGATTCTCCAAACGCGATTGGGTTTTAGTAATATCATCTATCGTAATTGGCTTGGTTATTCCAATGATTTTAGAAAACGAATTAATCGCTTAAAAATCAAAAGTTTTCTCAAAAATTTAACGGTTTGCCATTGTAATTAAAACCCTAACGGACTATCTTCGTTAACGGATTCTTTATGATAAAGGAAAAAGATGTTATAATTTCAAGTCTGTTTTTTATTCAGAAGGAATTTAGAAAAAATTTAAAAAGTTTTAATGCCGAAAAAAAAGCAGCTTAAGTACGACAAAGCTTATTTACGAATAGCTAGAGAGTGGGGGAAATTATCGTTTTGCGAACGCAAACAAGTCGGAGCAGTTATTGTAAAAGATAGAATGATTATTTCTGATGGGTTTAACGGGACTCCAACAGGTTTCGATAATTACTGCGAAGACGAAGAAGGTTATACCAAATGGTATGTGTTACATGCCGAAGCAAATGCGATTCTTAAAGTAGCAGCTTCAACTCAATCTTGTAAAGGTGCCACTTTATATATCACACTTTCACCTTGCAAAGAATGTAGCAAATTAATTCACCAAGCAGGTATTGTTAGAGTGGTGTATTGTCAACATTACAAGGACGATTCTGGATTAGATTTTTTAGAAAAAGCAGGCATACAAATAGAATATATCGAAGATTTATCGGCATAATGGTATTAAAAAAAATATATCTACCTCTTATTATTGGAGCTGCAGTAGCGGCCGGAATATATATTGGAGGTAAGTTAAATTTTTCTGATTCTTCCGATAGACTATTCACATCTAATAGTAAAAAGGAGAAATTAAACCGCCTTATAGATTATATAGATTACGAATATGTAGACGATGTAAATACCGATAGTATTGTAGATGTTACTGTAAATGGTATTCTTCAAAACCTAGATCCACATTCGGTTTATATTCCTAAAGAGGATATGGAGCGTGTTTCGGAAAATATGAAAGGCGATTTTGTAGGGATAGGCGTTCATTTTTATACATATAAGGATACCGTTACCGTAATTAGAACGGTAGACGATGGGCCAAGTGATAAGGCAGGAATACTTGGTGGCGATCGTATTATTTACGCAGATGGAGATTCTCTATTTGGGAAACATCTAGAAGATTTAGATATTGTACATCGTTTAAAAGGGCCAGTGTATTCTAAGGTTCGGTTAAAAATATTTAGAAAAGAGACCAATCAGATTTTAGATTTCGATGTTGCTCGCGATATTATTCCAATTAAAAGTGTCGACGCCAGTTATATGCTTACCAACACTTTAGGTTACATTAAGGTGAATCGTTTCGCGGAGTCTACTTATAAAGAATTTAAAAAAGCATTGCTGGATTTAAAATCGAAAGGAGCTACAGAAATCACTCTAGATTTACGCGATAATCCTGGAGGTTTCTTAGCTGTTGCAGAACAGATAGTTGATGAGTTTTTAGAGGATGAAAAACTGATTTTATTTACGAAAAATAAGAGCGGTAATGTCGATAAAAGCTTTGCGACAGATAAAGGCGATTTTGAAACAGGAGAAGTATATGTTTTAATCAATGAAAACTCGGCATCGGCAAGCGAGATCGTTGCAGGGGCTTTACAAGATAACGATAAAGGGACTATTGTAGGTCGTCGCTCTTACGGTAAAGGTTTAGTGCAGCGCGAAATGGAATTGGGAGATGGTAGTGCTGTGCGTTTAACGGTGTCTAGATACTATACACCTACAGGTCGTTCTATACAACGGTCTTACAGCCATGGAAATAAAGATTATTATGACGAATATTTCGAACGCTTAGAAAGTGGAGAACTCTTAGATCCGAGTAAAATAAAAGTTTCAGATTCTTTAAAATTCACAACACCTAAAGGAAAGGTTGTGTATGGTGGTGGTGGAATTATCCCAGATGTATTTGTGCCTTTAAATACCGATAAGCAAAATGAAACGCTGATGTTTTTAGAACAACGTGGTTTTATACGCTATTTTATTTTTGAAGAATTAGAAAAAGACAGACATGTTTTCGACGATTATTCGAGACAAGATTTTATAGAAAATTTTGAAACAAGCGACGATCTAGTAGCGAAATTTCAAGAGTATTTAAATATACGTACCCAGTCCAGTATTAACTTTGCATCTTATCAAGATGAGGTTAAACAATATATAAAAGCTACAATAGCCGACCAATTGTTTGGAACAGGAGCCTATACAGAAGTCTTTAATTTTAACGACGATATGCTTAAAGAGGTTATTAAAATAAGCGAGCAGCATTAACTAATTTAATGCCGCTGCTTAGTTTTATTCTAAATTCTACTTCCTTCTATTTTTAAACTTGTCTTCAATACTTTTAGATGTATTTAAAATAAGAAGCAATACTATAGCGCATAATAACGCCATAATTGTAATGAAACCTACAATGCTTTCGTCTCCAAAAGGCGCATCGAAATTGATTTGCGTCAGGTTGAAAATAATAAGTGCAATGGCTATTACCGATAAGATGATAGAGAATATTTTCATATTAAATAAATAAGGCTTTAATGTTGTGAGCAAATAATTTTACTGCAATTGCAAGCAATATAACACCAAAAACTTTACGAATAATATTTATACCGTTTTGCCCAATTAAACGTTCTATACTAGAAGATGTTTTAAGCACAATATAAATAAGCACGACATTTAAGAGTACAGCAACAATAATGTTTTCTGTTCTAAATTCTGCTCTTAGCGAAAGTAAAGTTGTTAAACTTCCAGGTCCCGCAATTAATGGAAAGGCTAAAGGAAAAACAGTAGCTGTAACAGCCGTTTGCTCTTCTTGCTTGTATAACGTGATGCCTAGAATCATTTCTAAAGCAATAAAGAATAAGATAAAAGACCCTGCAACTGCAAAGGAGTTTACATCTATTCCAATTAATTTTAGAATGCTATTCCCTAAAAATAAGAATACAATTAAAATAAGGCCTGCAATAAGTGAAGCTTTTTCACTTTGAATTTGTCCCATTTTTTTACGTAAATCAATGATAATAGGTATGTTACCTATAATATCTATTACAGCAAAAAGAATCATGAACGCTGTAAATATTTCTTTAAAATTGAATTGCATAGTTCTACTTGTTGATTTTAATTTTTTGCGCAAAAGTAGTAGATTAAAAAGACTATCTATAATAATTAAATATAAAGTTTACCTATTTTTGCAGCATGTTTCAAATAGGAAAAACCATAGTATCAGAAGAAATAATAGAGAAAGATTTTCTCTGTAATTTATCAGCGTGTAAAGGCGCTTGTTGTATAGATGGCGATGCTGGAGCGCCGTTAGAAAAGGAAGAAATTAAAATACTTGAAGATATTTATCCTAAAGTAAAACCTTTTTTAAGGCAGAAAAGTATTGATGCCATTGAAGCTCAAGGGACTTATATTACCACAGATTTTGGTGATTTTGAAACGCCACTAATCGATGGTGCCGATTGCGCCTATGTTATTTTCGATAACAAAGGGACTGCGCTTTGTGCAATTGAAGAAGCCTACAACCAGGGAGAAGTAACTTGGAAAAAACCAGTATCTTGTCATTTATATCCAGTTCGTGTTAAGGATTTTACCGAATTTTCTGCTGTAAATTACGACCGTTGGGAAATATGCGACGATGCATGTACCTTAGGAAAAGAATTAGGAGTGCCTGTATATAAGTTTGTAAAAGAAGCTTTAATTAGAAAATTTGGGGAAGACTGGTATATGGAACTAGAAAAAGTGGCTGAATCTTATAAATAACCTACTTTTTCGAATAATTAGGAACTGGAATTTGTAAGATAACTTTCGTGCCTTTGGGTCTGTTTTTGTCGTTATATAAATCTTCAAAAATAAATTTATAATCGTTAGAATAGCGTTTAGAGAAATTCGCTAAACGTGCTTTTGTAATCGCAATTCCGACAGATTTTCGTTTTAATAGTTTTAAACTATTAATTTTTTCTGCTTCCTCTCTGCCAATTCCATTATCTGTAATGCTAATATTTATATAATCTACAGAGTCTTTAAAAACGTGTAAATCTATTCTTTTGTCATGTTTTTTTGATGATAAACCGTGCCAAAGAGCATTCTCTAAGAACGGCTGTAAAATAAGTGATGGTACTTTTATATTGGCTGTATTTATACCCTCATCAACGTTAATTTCAAATAGGATTTCATTCTCAAACCTAATATTCTCAATATTTATATATAGTTTCATTGTGTCTAATTCGTCTTCTAAAGTCATTTCTTTCTCTGTTGAAGCGATTAGAATTTTTCGAATTAATTTTGAAAATTTATTAAGGTAATGAACAGCTTTTTCTTTGTCGTTATTTATAATGTAAAGCTTGATTGAATTTAAGGAATTAAAAATAAAATGCGGATTCATTTGGCTGCGTAGCATGTCCTGCTCAAGCGTAATAATTTGCTTTTCTTGCTTAACTTGGCGATGTCTAATGATAATAATAATCATAGTTGTGAACAACGAAATTAGAATGGCTGTATACCAAAATAACTTTTTATTTCGCTCTAATTTGTGCCGTACAATTTCATTTTCGTCGGCTAATTCTTGTATCTGATTATTTTTAAATTCGTGTTCGTATTTAATAATTAAATCATTTACATAATTCAGGTTACGGTCGTTAGTTACACTGTTTTCAATCTCTTTACTTTCTTTGTAAAACTGAAGTGCATCTTTATAGTTTTCTGTTTCAGTATAAATATCAGATAAATGTAAAAGTGCTTCCGAAGTGAATGTTTTTAAATCGAATGCTTTCGAGATTTGAAGTGCGTTTTTTAAATTGGTTTCTGCATCCTCATCTAAGTTTAGTCTTTCTTGAGCCCATCCTAAATTAATATAGGTTTTTGCTAAATAATATTGGTCTCCTACTGCTTTTGCGTCGTTTAAAGTTTCGGAAATTAATGTAAGTGCATCCTCGTATTTTTCCTGTTTTATATAGATTTGAGTAATGGCATTGTTACAAATGACACGACCAATTTCCGAATTCATTTGTGCGTTGTAATCGAGCGAAATTTTGTAATTAACCAAGGCTTGATTTAAATTGCCTTTATGTTCTAAAGCAAAACCAATATTTTGATAGTTTATGGCTAGACCAAGTTTGTTTTTGGTTTCTTTCTCTATAAGTAAAGATTTTTCGAACTGTTTAAGCGCTAAATCGTATTGCTTTAATACAAGATAGATGTTTCCCATACTGTTTCTAGAAATTGCCATACTATGCTCTAAATCTGGATCGGGATTTATTTTATTTTGCTTTACAGCCAAATCGTAGGCTTCTTTATGGTAGTCCAATGCTGGTTTTACTAAATCCATACGTCTATAAGCGACTCCAATAGAGTTTAGTGCAATGGTGTGAAGTACATTGTTATTCGCATCAATAGCTGCTTCTATAGCTTGTTTATGGTAATCTATAGCTTTCTCGTATAAAGACTTGTTTCTATAAATAGTACCAAGCGCATTTAACGCGTAACTTTTGGCTTCAGAATACTGATTTATAATAGCTTGATTTTTTAAATAAATCATTTTTAAGCTGTCTCTTTTATCTTTATAAAAGATGGTTTCCAGTGTACTGTAACTATCTGGTCTTTCTTCCAAACTAGTTTTTACACGTTCAATATAAAGGGAGTCTGAAAATGGATTTTGACCTGTAGAAATCTTAACACATAGAAGCATCGCAATCAATATAAAAAATTGAAGCGATTTTATTTTAATGGGAAGAACATTAGTTGTGGTCTTTTGCATGTTATAGTTTCTCTAAGAAATCTGATTTTCGTTGTCTAGCCACTGGTATTTTGTGGTTAGATTGCATAACAACATAACCATCATTTTTAATATATTCTTTTATTTTATTAAGGTTTACAATGTAAGAATTATGTATTCTAAAGAAGAAATGTTTCGGCAAAATGGCATTTACTTCTTTCAACTTCTTTGTTAATACTATTTTTTGATTCTCAATTAAAAAGATGGTACTATAATTCCCATCAGATTCTACGAACAAAATATCGTCTATATCAACAAATATTAATTTTCCATCTGTATTTATCGTAATCCGTTGGGTGTTAAATTTATTGTTGAATTCAGAAAGTACCTGTTCAATTTGTGTTGAATTGTTAAATTTAGAATTGTGTTTTTTTATTTTATAAATAGTTTCCCTTAAATCATCGGAATCTATTGGTTTAAGTAAATAATCTATCGCTTCTTTCTTAAGTGCTTTTATTCCGTATTCGTTATAAGCTGTGGTAATAACAACGGCAAAATCGCGATTATTTAATTTGTCTAAGAACTGAAATCCATCCATGGTTGGCATCTGTATGTCTAGAAACAAACAATCTGGAGGTGTGCTGTTAAGATATAAAATAGCTTCTTCAGGAGTTGTAAATGTTTTTATAACGTGTATGTCTTCTTTAAAGTTGCTCAATTCCCAGGTAAGACTTTGTATAGCTTTAGGTTCATCGTCAACAATAACAGCTTTTAGCATATGTGTGAAAATATTAATATAAATGTATAGTATTATTGTAATTACGTAAAAGTAATTTTTAATAATTTATTTATCGTGTAGTTTTTTTGCTAATTATACATTTTTAACGACCAACTACACAATTTGAGTTTAAAAATTTAGGATTTTGCTGATATTTGAAATGTAATATAATACGAAAACATGAAAAATATCTATAAAATATTTAGTTAGTTTAGTTAATTATTGGAAAAAAAAGAGAGCATTTAGGGCTCTCTTTTTTGTTTCTATAAAATATTACATCCCGAAATAGAGATATGCTAATACTTATAGGTAATAGTGCATCAGACAGCATTGGGCTTAGCAACCGTACTCCAAAAAAAACTATTCTTATTTTAAACTCTAATTTGATAAAGAGGTTCATTTTGAATTTTTTATAAAATCGCTAATCAATCCTATACATGGTATACAAAGAGATTCTAAAATAACCAAATGCCTGCTAAAACAGGGTAGATTTAATTGGGAAATGAGTGGACTAAAGTGATGTCAAAAACTCCTGAATATCAAAAATTGAATAGAAAGCAGTTTAAAGTAATAAAGCTGAATGTACACGCTTTTTAGGAAAGTGACTCTGAATCATTATTTAATCCTTTAATAATTAGGTGTCGCCAATTCAAGATTAGATAAACTCTAGAAACAACAAAGCCGTTTACATAAATAAACGGCTTTGTTTTGTGTTAAAAATGGTTTAGATTATTCTTCGCCTTCTTCCTCTTGTTTCATGATTTTAGGAATAGCAACCGAGCTGTCGTGAGCATGATAATATTCTTCTAGTAAATTCATTGTAGCTGTTAATAGATCCTTGGTTTCTAATAATAAACTAAAGTATAAAGTTGTGTTTTTAGGACTTACTTCTTCAGTTCTAGTACGTTCAACTTGTTTCTGAATTTTATCGGTAATCTCGATAAATAGTAAGTTTTTAGTACTTAATATATTTCCAATTTCTTCAAAAGATCGGTGTTCGAAAGCTGCTTGTGTATTTGCAAATAATTCTTCTAGTAACTTATCAATCTGCTTTAATTCTTTTATCTGATTGAATTTAAGTTTTTTATGATTGTTGTTAACGTGTTTGTAGCTTACCTTAGAAATGTATTCTAAAGATTGAGACATATCTTGTAAGTAACCTAAAATATTGATGTAGAAGTTACTGGCAGCAACACTAGATTCGTCTAAGTTTTTAATGAAGTAGAAAATGTTGTCTCTTAATTCATCAATTTCATTAGATAGTTTATCAACTTGTTTCTTATTCTGTTTTAAGGCTATTAAATCTTGTTTAGATAGACCGTTAATTGCACCAGTATATATTTTATTTACACGTTTAATCGCTAAAGATATGTTGTGTGCACTTTCGTGAATAACACCTTGAATTGAGCTGCTTTCTGCACGAATTAACTGACCTTCGGCTTTAAGCTCTTTATTCTTCTTGTTCGTTATAATATAATTTCTGGCTAATAAAAATATCGCTATTAAAAGTAATATACCAACCATAGAAGGTACATGTAAGTTAATTAAATACGCTATAGTAGCAGCAGATACAAATGCTATTATCGCAGTAAAAAACCAACCTCCAATTACGTTTAAAACGCCGGCAACACGATATACTGCACTTTCTGCACCCCAAGCTCTATCTGCTAAAGAGGTACCCATCGCAACCATAAAGGTTACATAAGTAGTAGATAATGGTAATTTCATAGATGTTGCAATCGAAATAAGCACACTCGCAACCATAAGGTTTACTGCAGCACGAACCATATCGAAAGCAGGTAATTCGTATTTTTTGTCTCTATTAAGTGCTATTATTGGTTTTTCAAATCGTCTATCAATTTTTTCTTGTGCGCTATTTGGAATTAAATAACTTAATATGTCAGAAATTCCTACTGCTGTTCTTACAAAACCACGTGATAAGAAGTTTGGTTGAAAACGTTCTTTAGTATCGCTTTGTCCTGAAGATAAATCTATAGATGTTTTTACAACGGCTTTTGCTTTGCTAGAAAACCATAACGTAGCAACCATAACCATACCTGCAATAAACAACATAAGAGTAGGTGTTTTAACAGATTCTGCTAAAATTTCCATACTAAATTGATCGGCTGGTACACCAGAAATAGACCATTCTTGGTAAGATTGCCAAGCAGCTATTGGTACCCCAATAAAGTTTACTAAGTCGTTACCAGCAAACGCCAGTGCCAAAGCAAAGGTTCCCACTAATATAATAAGTTTGTAAATGTCGAATTTTAAAACGGCAGTATATACGTAAGCAATTACACTCCAAAAAATTAAACTTATAAATAAAATTAAAAACACTTGAGTTTCTAAGTAGTGGCTAATAGTCATGCCTCCTAAAATAGGATAACTTTCTTGTGCAAAAGATGTTCCTCCAATACCTTTAATAAATATAAAGTAAGAAATAGCAGTAATTGCCATACCTCCAAAAAGAGAACCTACCCATTTTGCTTTTTTCTCAAAATGATATGATAATAATAAACGTGTTACCCACTGTACCATGGCGCCCACAGAAAAGGCGATGACAACCGAGAGCAGTATTCCGAATATAATTTGTGTGGCTTTAGACGTGTTAATGTAGTTTATTAAGTCAGAAAAACTCCCGCCTTCATTTCCTATTTTAATTAGTGCTATAGCTACAGATGCTCCTAATAGTTCGAATACAATAGATACCGTTGTAGAGGTAGGCATACCTATAGTATTAAAAAAATCTAGCAATAAAATATCTGTAATCATTACGGCCATGAAAATAATCATGATCTCGCTGAACATGAATTCTCCAGGGTTAAAAATACCTTTTCTAGCCACCTCCATCATACCGCTTGAAAATACAGCACCAATAGCTACACCCAAACTGGCAACAATCATAATAGTTTTAAAAGAAACAGCTTTAGAACCTATAGCTGAGTTTAAAAAATTAACGGCATCATTACTAACTCCAACGACCAAATCTGCAATAGCTAAAAAGGCTAAAGCAACTATCATCAATAAATATATATTCTCCATTGTTTAATCTGAAATTGATTGCAAATATCTATAGTGTTTCCGACTGATACGTTACGTTAATGTTATGATTTAGAATTAAAATTGAAGAAAAAAAGAGACCGTGAATTCAAGTTGCCTGTGTTCATGAAAGTTTCAAATTAATATTTGTTTTGATGATTTTTTAGACTTTAACTTTATTTATTAAAGTATCATTAGTGATATCATTTTTACACTCTTTATTTTTAGATATCTAGCAATCAAATTGAATTTGATTAATGATTTAAAATGTGGTTTTGGCTTTAATTAGGTTTAGTGTTTTCTTTCAGAAAGAAAAGATACTGTTTTTTATTTTAAATTAGAAATGTATGAAAATGAACGCTACGTTAAATAGTATTTAGTTTTTATAAAGTAACTAATAGTACAGTTTAAAAACTGGTCTTTTTTGGATGATAATAATGGAATTAATTTTAAAACCTTAACTTTTTTTACTGACTTTAAAAAGACCGATTAATAAAATAGTTAAAAGTGATGTTCTGGTGTTTTTTAATATATTTCACTATACATACTGTTAAACAGTTATTTACAGATGTGTGTCATCTGGTTTAGCATTGAAAAAATTAATTGCAGACTAGTATAAAAAATAAGAACTGCCTTAAAATAAGACAGTTCTTTGTTCATGATAAATAGTCGACAAAAACTAATAGATTATATGAATTTTATGCAAATTACGGGTAATAACTTTATGTGTACATGAACATATTATTATGTTACTATTAAGTGTTATTTCAGGGTCTTTACATTACAATGAATTAAAAATCAACAAAATACGATCCAATGTTAAATTAATGTTACCAAATGATTGTCTAAACGTTAATAATTCGTTATCTTTGAAGTATAAATAAGAAATACCCAAAGAAGATGAAAACGAAAATAATATTTGTACTTGCATTATTAATGTCAGTTGTGTCATTTGCGCAAGATAGTAGAGATTTAAAAATTAACGAAGGAACTCAATTAATAGAGGCTACTTATTTCCATGAAAATGGAGCAATTAGTCAGACTGGGTTTTATACTTTAGATGGAAAATTACAAGGAGAGTGGAAGCAGTTTGATGCTGATGGTAAAAAAATAGCATCTGCTAACTATAACAAAGGAGAAAAAGTTGGAAAATGGTTTTTCTGGAATGATGATACTCTTAAGGAAGTAGATTATTCTAACAACGCTATCGCAAGTGTTAGCGAGTGGAATAACAAATCTAAGCTAGCCGGTAATAATTAAACTAAAATAATTATCAAACAAAAAAGCATCCTGTGAAGGATGCTTTTTTTATATGTGTAAGAAATAATAAGTCTTATAGTCCAGCAGTCCAACCAGCAGCCCATTCAGGAGCATTTGCTCCGTTTCCAGCACCAGTTGTAGTACCTTCAGTATAGAATGATTGGTTAGCACCTGTGTAATCAGTTACAGAGAAACCTTCAGCTTTATCAGCAAACTCGATGTTTGTAATTTTAAGATCTCCAGCCTCAATTCTAGCAGCAGCAGCAGCATCAGAAGCCGTTACTTTAACTCCTAGATTAACTCCAGAAGTGTAGAAGTTACTTATTGTGAAGTTTCCACCACCTTCTTTGTAAAAAAGAGCACCTTCAGTTACAGGTCCAACAACTGTTATGTTAGATAATGTTACAGTTGTAACAGGTTCAGCGTTTCCGTTGTCACCATTATTAGATCCTTCGATTCCAGCTTTAGCACCACCTTTAATGTACCAGTTAGAACCTGTACCTTGCCATCCATCAGCAAAATCTACAGAGTCATCTCCACTGTTAATAGATACTAAGTAGTTACCTTCAACAGTACCACCAAAGAATTCAATTCCGTCATCACCACCGTTTAAAGATTGTACATATTCGAAAGTTGTTCCAGCACCCACACCGAATAAAGATACACCATTGAATTCTTTATCGTTAGAGTAAGTTGCTCCAGTATATTCTACTCTTAAATATCTAATAGAACCTGAATTGTCGTTAACATCAGTACCACCATAAATAAGATCTCCTACTTCAGAAGTTACAGATACACCTTTATTTGTTGGTGCATTACCACAGATAATTAAACCTCCCCAGTTACCAGCAACAGGATTAGCTTCACCAGAAGTCATTACAACAGGGTTGTCTGCTTCACCGTTAACATTAATTTTTCCACCTTGAGCAACTCCAATATAAGCAGCAGTACCACCAGTAGCTTCAATTCTTGTTCCAGCAGGGATGTTTAAAGTTCCACCGTTTAATACAACTAAAGAGCCTGTTAATAAATAGGTTACATCAGCTTTTAAAGATACTTCTGTTGTTACTTCACCAGCTAAGTTTTCAGTAGAAGTTCCACTATTGTCTAAACCTCTAGTCCAACCAGCAGCCCAGTCAGGAGCATCAGCACCATTACCAGCACCAGAATTTATACCTTCAGTATAGAATGATTGATTAGCACCTGTGTAATCAGTAAATTCGAAATTTTCAGGAGCATCAGCTATTTGTACGTTATTGATAACTAAATCACCAGCCTGAATTCTTGCAGCAGCAGCAACATCTGAAGCAGTAACTTTTACTACTAAGTCAGCATCTGATACGTAGAAGTTGTCTATTGTAAAGTTTCCACCACCTTCTTTGTAGAAAAGAGCACCTTCAGTTACAGGACCAACAACTGTTATGTTAGATAATGTTACTGTAGTAACAGGAGCAGCATTTCCGTCATCTCCGTTGTTAGAACCTTCGATTCCAGCTTTAGCACCACCAGCAATATACCAGTAGTTACCTGTACCTTGCCATCCATCTGCAAAGTCAATAGAGTCATCTCCACTGTTAACAGATACTAAGTGGTTACCTTCTACAGTACCTCCAAAAAATTCGATACCATCATCTCCACCGTTGAAAGACTGCACATATTCGAAAGTTGTACCAGCACCCACACCGAAAAGAGAAACACCGTTAAATTCTTTATCGTTAGAGTAAGTTGCTCCAGTATATTCTACTCTTAAATATCTAATAGAACCAGAATTGTCGTTAACATCAGTACCACCGTAAGTTAAATCACCTACTTCAGAAGTTACAGACACACCTTTATTTGTTGGTGCATTACCACAAATAATTAAACCTCCCCAGTTACCAGCAGCTGGGCTATCTGCTCCAGAAGTCATAACTACAGGATTAGTAGCCGTACCATTCACGTTTATTTTTCCACCTTGAGCAACACCAATATAAGAAGCAGTACCACCTTCAGCTTTAATAACTGTACCTGCAGGAATGTTTAACACACCGCCGTTTTGTACTACTAAAGCTCCAGTTAATTCATATTCTATTGAAGCGTCTAAAGTTATTACTCCATCAATATCTCCTATTAATTCATTGTTTTCACAAGGCTCACAAGTTCCACCGCAATCAATTCCAGTTTCATTACCATTTTGAATTCCGTCTGTACAAGTAGATGATGAATTGTCATCATCACTAGAACATGATGCTGCAAATACTATAGTAGCAGCAGCAAACATTAGGGTCATTAGATTTTTTTTCATTTTTTTTTGTTGTTTTTGTTTTCTTAAATATTTAATGCGAATTACGTGATACGCTTTAAATATGTGATTAATTGAAAGTTAAGTTAATATGAATTTATGTTTGATTAAAAGGTATAGGATAACGATAAATTAAAGTTGCTTCCTTTTTTGTAAGACAGTACAGTTACGTCCTGAATAGCTTGGTAGCGTATTACTGTTGGGTTTAATATATTTTTAGCTGAAGCGCCTAGAGTTAAGTTTTGGTTAAGTTGGTACTTAGCAATAAAATCTAATGTTCCCACTGCACCGTCTACTAGGTTTCCTTTTCCTAATACACCAAGTGCATAAATTCTATCTGAAAAGTAATTATAAGCAAGAGTAGTAGAAATTGATTTATCGTTTGGTAAGTCTTTATAAAAACTTACATCTGCATTTAATAACAGATCTGAAGCTCCTGAAAGTTGACCTTCATCTTCTGTAAAAGTTACACTTAAAGGAATTCCTGCTGCAGTCGTTTCTCTTAATACCTTATCGCCATCTAATTCTTGGTTTGTATACATATAAGAAGCATTAAATCCAAAAGAAAGGTTAGTCTCTAAATAATCGTTATTGTATTCTACCTCACTTTCAAGAATGTTTTTTCTCACTTCTAATTCTGCACCAAAAGCAGTTCCCGAATCTCCAGAGTTTACATAACTAATATCGTTAGATGCCGAGTTAATTGTTGCTGTGTTTATTGGATTCTCGATGTATTTTCCAAATGCACCTAACGAAATAATTTCGCTAGACTCTGGGAAGAAATCCCATTTTAAATCTGCATTGTAAACTGTAGATGCGTATAATGCTGGGTTACCTTGGTAATCTTGGTTTACTTCTTGGAATAAGAAGTAAGCACGTTCTTTGTATTGAGGTAAAGTGTATGTTTTACTAGCAGCGAAACGTAAATTATTCTTTTCGTTAAGTATGTATTTTAAAGATAAAGAAGGTAAGATTTCAAAAGTTTCAAAAACATTTTCATCTCCACTAACATCTAGTGATGTAGACCAAGCAATGGTTTGAGAAATTTGTTCTCCTCTTAAACCTGCTAACATTACGAATTTAGGAGAAAACGTATATTCAAAATTTACAAAACCAGCATTAATGTTTTGATCTCCACCATAGGTCTGTGGGGTTAATGCGTTAGTTGCTGTTATTCCACCTCTAAAGGTTTCAATACTAAATAGTCCATCTTCAAAATTTTGTTGGTTAAAGTAAGCATCAACATCGTAAATATCTTGTACAACAGGTTGTTGTATTATGTTACCACTACTATTTCTAGTAGTAATTCTGAAGTTAAATTGAGTCGCTTGAAAATCTACTGTTTTAAATCTTCCGTTATAGCCTAATGTAACTTGTCCTCTATAATCATCATCCTCATCTTTTCCAAACTTATAAGTAGTAGAAAGATTTGCAGCAAATTCATTTTCTTTTAATTCGTGATAGTATCTGTTGTTGTCTGATGAAGACGAAATTAGTTGAAAAGATTTCGGTCCGTCAGGATCTGTAGAATCTACAGGAAGTAAAGTAACTTGTCTTCTGTTAGGTACAATATTGTCTAACATATTGTAAGATGCACCCCAGTTAACATCTAGGTTATCTGCTATTTCGTGATCACCATGAAGCTGATTAACTAAAAGCTCTGTTCTTTCGAAAACTGCACGTTGAATAAATCCACCACCTTCTTGTGCATCATCATCTTTATCAATAATACCGTAGTATTCTTGTTGTTTTTGACTTGAAGCATTTAAATATAAAACATCGTATTTAATAGCTTGATTTTTATGCTTAATACCAATATTCCCCATTAAGGTTGTACTGGTTAAGTAATCATAGTTGTTAAAGTTTAAATCGCTATCTGGTACAGCTCCTGTGTTTACACCTCCACGAGAAACACCTTCTCTGTATGTGTAGCCATTATCGAAAGATGCAACAGCAAAGAAATTTAATTTAGTGTCTTCTCCCAATCTGTAAGAATCTCCACCTTTAAGCGAAATGGATGAGTTTAATGGTGTTGGACCAGCTTCTCTATCCCAACTTGTTGTAAAGTTGTAATTGGATAACGGGTATGCAGGATAGTTAATATCGTAAAATCCAGAAAAATTAGGTCCATCGTTTAAATAAAATGTATCTAAAGAAATAGCCTCAGTGTTTACTCCTGCTGCTAATGCTAATTCGATATAACCGTTTCCTTTATAATCTTTAGATTCAACATTAATATTTGCACCTCCAAAATCTCCATAATTCTGAGCATCATAAGTTTTATCAATTCCAATATATTCTACCATATCGGTATTGAATAGCGCTAAATCAATATTTTTATTAGAAGGGTTGTTAGACGGTAATGGTAATCCGTTTAAAGTTGTCATATTATAACGATCTCCTAAACCTCTTACATATATACTTCCAGATCCTTCCTGTTTAGAAATACCAGAAACCTTAGATACTGCTGTTGCAACATCGCCAACTCCTTTTCTAGAAATTTCTTGAGCACCAATACTTTGTTTAAATGCTACGGCGTTCTTTTGGTCTAGTAATAGAGCAGTTTCACTTTCTTTTTTAGTTGTTGTTTGAATTAGAACTTCGTCTAAAGCAGCTGCACTAGCAGTCATAATAACATCAACTTTGGTTGCGTTTCCAGCGCTAACTTCTATAGATACTTCTTGAGTTAAATACCCCACAAAGCTATAAACTAGAATGTAAGACCCTGGAGTAACTTCGGTAAAAGCGTAAACACCATCCATGTCGGACGTTGTTCCTGTTGTTGTCCCTTTAATTAAAATATTAGCAAATGCTAAGGGCTCGTTGTTATATTCTTTGTCGGTTAAAGTACCTACAATAGATCCCGTATTTTGGGCGTAAGAGATCACTGTGGTTAAAAATACTAATGCTATTAAAAAGTGTTTCATTTTGTCGTTTATTTTCATGCGGCAAAGAAACCTGAGTTATGTAAAGTCAAGGTTAATCGACGGTTAAAGATTGATGATAAAAAGGTTAATTTAAAGTTAGAGGATTCGTGTATTGACTGAATTTTGTAAACGTTATGTTAACATACAGTGTTTAAGTATTGACTTCAATGCTGCTTAAAGCACTGTGTTTATTAGAAAATGTTATATTGCGAAGACTTAAAAGAAAGTTATGAATTGGGAACAATTACTATCTCTAAAACGACAAGGAGATACTGATAAGCGCTTAAGAAAAGATCAAGATGAAACACGTTTGGGGTTTGAAGTGGATTATGACCGTGTTATTTTTTCATCAGAATTTAGAAGCTTACAGGATAAAACACAAGTAATTCCTATGTCTCAAACAGATTTTGTCCACACACGTTTAACCCATAGTTTGGAAGTTAGTGTTGTAGCAAGATCTTTAGGACGAAAAATAGGAGAAAAATTATTAATTAAATACCCGGATTTAAAATCGGTACATGGGTATTTACCAAACGATTTTGGAGCTATTGTGGCTTCGGCAGCATTGGCTCACGATATTGGGAATCCGCCTTTTGGACATTCAGGAGAAAAATCTATAGGCGAATATTTTAAAACAGGTATCGGTGCTAAATATAAAGAAGTACTTACGCCTAAGCAATATCAAGATTTATGCGATTTTGAGGGTAATGCTAACGGATTTAAAATTTTAACTCAGAGCCGTCAAGGTCGAGTGGGTGGCTTGCGTTTATGTTATGCTACACTTGGTGCATTCATAAAATACCCAAAAGAATCTTTACCTAAGAAACCTACACATCAAGTATCAGATAAGAAATACGGATTTTTCCAAAGTGAGAAGGATGCCTTTTTAGATGTCGCTCAGGAACTCGGTTTAATTGAAAATGGAGCTTCAGGAGATGTGAGTTTTAATAGACATCCGCTAGCATTTTTGGTAGAAGCTGCAGACGATATTTGCTATACTATTATAGATTTTGAAGATGGTATTAATTTAGGATTAATTGAAGAAGAATTCGCTTTAGAATACCTCATCAAATTGGTGAAAGATGTGATTGATATTAATAAGTATCATCAATTAAATAATACCCAAGACCGCATAAGTTATTTAAGAGCCTTGGCTATAAATACCTTAATAAATGAAGCAATTTCTGTTTTTGAAGCTAATGAAGACGCGATTTTAAACGGAACTTTTGCAGTTTCTTTATTAGATAAAAGTAAATATGAAGCACAAATAAACGATATAATAAAAATAAGTGTTGAAAAAATTTACCAATCAAGAGAAGTTTTAGACAAGGAAATCTCAGGATATGCAGTAATTTCTAAATTATTAGATACCTATATTTCGGCAGTAAATAATAGTTATAATGGAAATGCCTCTAGTTACGATAAGCTCATTTTATCGATTCTTCCGAAAACGATTGAATTTAATGACGACGATATCTATTTAAGATTGTTAAATGTATGTCATTATGTGTCTTTGTTTTCTGATAGTCAGGCTATTTTAACCTATAGAAAATTTTCAGGCAAGCATTATTAATTAAGAAAGTTATTTTGGTAACCTTAATTAATAGATTATTTTTGTTGAAAACCCTTTATTTATGAATAAAAAATTACCAATAGTATTGGGACTTCTAGTAATAAGCTTAGCTTTTACTTTTAGTTGTTCTAATAGCAAAAAAGACGATGCAGATAAAGCTATTTCTGTAACGGAATCAAGAGATTTACATAAAAAAAACTTGGAAAATAGTCCTTTTAGAGAGACTCAAACATTATCTAAAAAAGAACGCGCAGATCGTGGTTTACCTCCAAAACGTTTTATGGAACGTCTTTGGGAATTAACAATGAATCCGGTGTTAGGTAGACCAACACCTGAAAACTTGGTAACTATTCAAAAGGATCTACTAGCACAACGTAATGCAAGTTTAGCAACTGGTCGTGTTCCTGGAGATGCTTCAAACAATAACTGGATGGAGCGTGGGCCAAATAATGTTGGAGGACGTACTCGTGCTCTAATTTTCGATCCAAACGATGCAACAAACGAAACGGTGTTAGCAGGTGGTGTTAGTGGTGGTTTATGGAAAAACACTAAAATTTCAGATCCAAATTCAGTTTGGACAAGTGTTAGTCTTCCAGAAAACTTAAATATTACTGTAATTACTGTAGATCCTAATAACTCAAAAATCATGTACATAGGTACTGGAGAGTCTTATGTATCTGGAGCTGTTAACGGAAATGGAGTTTGGAAATCTACCGATGGTGGTAACTCTTGGTTCCACGTGTTTGGAGGAGCTGAAGGTGAAACTGTATTAAAAACAGATTCTGAAGTTATTATCAATTCTCCAAGTGGTATCGCTAATTCTTATATTTCTTTAAGTGCTAGTTTCGGACCAAAAGTAACAAGTGGTATTACAGAAAATTTAGTTTTGGTAGACGCCGGAGGAGCAAGTCCAGCAGAAGCTTGTACTGATATAGTAAATACCGCAGCTGTAAATGGTAAAATTGCTTTAATTTATCGTGGTAGTTGTGATTTTATTGCTAAAGTAATAAATGCGCAAGCTGCTGGTGCAGTTGCAGTTATAATGATTAATAACGAACCTGGAAATCCTATTTCTATGGGAGGAGATGATCTTACTGGAGCAGTAAAAATACCTTCTGTTATGGTGTCTCAAGCCGATGGTGCTAAATTTGTAGCACAATTAGAAGCAGGAGAAACGGTTAATGGAACAATTACAGCAAGTTCTGGAGAATTTTCAGGATTCTATGTTTTACAAGGAAATCAGCATGTAAATGACATTACTATAAGAAATAACAATGGTGTTTCTGAAGTGTATATAGCAGCGGGAACAACGTTTTATAGCGACGCAAGTCCAAGTGCTCTTTTAGGCCCTGGTGATTATGGTTTGTACAAGTCTACAAATGCTGGAGCTTCATGGAGTTTATTAGGTTTACCGCTAACGCCTGCAGGGAACCGTTACGAGCCTAACGATATTGAAATAAGTGCAGATAACACGGTATGGGTCGCTACAAAAACAAATCAGATTTCTGGTGATGGTGGTGGAACTATTTTTGCATCTACAGATGGTAATGCTTTTGTGCTTAAACATGTATTAGATGGAAAACGTACTCAAATTGCTGCATCTCCTACAAATGCAAATAAAATTTATGTCTTAGCTGAAGGGACAGTTGTTCCTGTAATTATGCAGAAAACGACCGATGCTTTTGCAACAATAACAGACTTGCCTTTACCGGATGATGTTGGTCCTGGAATAGATGCTGACGATTTTACTAGAGGACAAGCATTTTATGACTTGGTAATTAAATTAGATCCTACTAACGATGAGAAGGTATATGTTGGAGGTATCGATTTATTTAGTAGTGCAGATGGTGGTAACGTTTGGGATCAATTATCGCATTGGTACGGATTTGATGGGTTGCCAAATGTACATGCCGATCAGCATGCAATAGTGTTTGGAAATGGAGATCCTTCTAAAATGGTTTATGGTAATGATGGAGGTGTTTATTATTCTGGTACTAGTGGAACAAAAGCTACTTCTAGAAATAACGGATATAATGTAACACAGTTTTATTATGTTGGTGCTGCATCAGTTAATAGTACAAATACTGGAGACTATTTTGCTGCAGGAGCTCAAGATAATGGTACACAGTTCTTCGGAAATGCTGCTGAAGGTATAAATCCATCTGTAGAGATTTATGGTGGTGATGGTGCATATACTGCATTCGATAAAGATGGTGTAGACACTTATGTAATATCTAATTATGTTTATAATAATGCGATTACTAGATATAATTATGCAACAGGAGTATCAACGACATTATTTTCAGAGGATGAAGAAATAGGAGAATTTATTAATCCACAAGTTTTAGATTCTAAATTAGATTTTTTATATTCTAATTATTCAGTTACAGACGATTATAAAGTAAAAGTATTCAGAACAAAAGGAGATTCTGGCTTCGAGGCAGCTATGCTTAGTAATCCATTGATGGATTCTCCTGCTTTAGCTTTAGCGGTTAACCCTCATATTACGACTACAAGTGGTGAGGTTTATCTTGGATTAGAAAACGGAAAATTAATAAAAGTACAAAATGCAACAGCTGCTTTTGGAAAAAAATGGACTGAACTTACTGGTGCTGGCTTTGTAGGAAGTATCTCTGATATCTCTTTCGGACAAACAGTAAACGATATTTTTGTTACTTTCCATAATTACGGTGTAAATAATGTTTGGTATTCTAATGATGCAGGTGCAACTTGGAGCCAAAAAGATGGAG
This sequence comes from Formosa sejongensis, assembly GCF_033447105.1. Taxonomy (NCBI): domain Bacteria; kingdom Pseudomonadati; phylum Bacteroidota; class Flavobacteriia; order Flavobacteriales; family Flavobacteriaceae; genus Formosa; species Formosa sejongensis. The sequence goes on along the minus strand of NZ_JAWQUN010000009.1, from coordinate 122,922 downwards.
ATTTACCAGATATGCCAGTTAAAGCTATTTTACAAAATCCTTTAAAAGTTAATGAAGTTGTTATTGGAACTGATTTAGGTGTTTGGTATACTGAAGATTTCTCTAGCGATTCTCCAACTTGGAAATCTGCATTTAATGGAATGAGTAACGTTAAAGTATTAGATTTTGATTTAAGAAACGATAATACTATTTATGCTGCTACTTATGGTAGAGGTGTATTCTCAGGTGCATTTACTGGTGATGCTTTAAGTGTCGAAGATAATGTGTTGGCTTCAGGGATTTCTCTATACCCAACAATTTCTAATGGTGAATTTAAAATTAATTCTAAATCGAATTTAGGAGAAGTTAATCTTCAGATCTTTAGTATAACTGGACAAACAGTTTATGTAAAGAATCTTGATTTAAATGGAAATACGCCAAACGATATTAAGATTAATGTCGCTTCTGGTGTGTATTTAGCTAAATTTACTGAAGGTGCTATGACAACAACAAAAAAGTTTATCATTAAATAAATAATATTCTATTTTGATTATATTAAAAGAGGAGCGCTTGTCGTTCCTCTTTTTTTATATCTTAAATTTAAAATCGTTAATATCAAAACATATGAAAATCAAAATGTTATTGGGTTTATTAATCATTACTGTTTTAGGTTGTAAGCAAGACCTACAAAAACCTGATCTTTTGATTGAAAAACAATCTATTTAAATTGTAGTTAACAAGGAAAAACAAGAAGAAATTATAAATGAACATTTAAAAAATGGTGCATGGAAATATTCTTACTATGCTCAGGAATGGCAATCAGAAATAGATAAAGGCTTAGCAAAAGATTCTACCATTGCATATTTATGGCAACAAAAAGCAATGCCTTTATTTAAACAAGGTAAGTACGAAATCGGAATGGCTTACATCGATAAAGCCGTAGAGTACGACAGAGCAAAATGGCAAGAATATAGAGCATTTATAAAATGTATTTTCGCAAAAACGTACAGAGATGCTATTGCAGATTTCGAGGATTGTAAGATTCGTTTCGGAGATAGTTATGTTATGGATCATACTTACGATTTCCATATTGCACTTTCCTATTTACAACTTAATGAATTTAAAAAGGCAGAAGATATCTTTCAAAAAGATTATGAAAAACAACTTGCTGCAAACGGAAAAGAGTGGTTGCATCCCGTCGATTTGTTTTATTACGGTATTAGTAAATATGAACAAGGCAAATACCAAGAAGCTATTACATTATTTGATTTAGCACTTGACATTCATTCGCAATTTTCGGATGTACAATATTATAAAGCACTTAGTTTAATTAATACAGGAAAAATAGATGAAGCTAAAGCGTTAATGGAATTAGCCGAAATTAATGGCAAGCAGGGATTCTCATTTAATGAAGACAACGTTATTTATGAGCGTTATCCATATCAGGTAAGATGGAGGTAGAAAATATTTTTCCGTTTATATATTTTTCAAAAATAATTCAGATAAAGATTCTGCATCAAGACCTATTGATTTTTGAAGCTGCGCGACTGTTCCGTGTTCAATAAAAACATCAGGAATTCCAAGTATTTCAATTTGAGTGGTGTATTTGTGTTTCGATGCAAATTCTAAAACAGCACTTCCAAAGCCTCCTAAAATAGTACCATCTTCAATCGTATATATTTTAGAATATGTGCTTAAAATGCTATGCAATAAAACGTGGTCTAAAGGTTTTATAAATCGCATATTGTACACGCCAATTTTATCTTGTTGTTCTTGGTTTAGTAAGTTTAGAGCATCTTCAACAGTATAAGCCATCGTACCAACACTTAAAACAGCAATTTTAGTTCCTTTTTTTAGGATTTCACCTTTTCCAATTTCTAATTTTAAAAATGGTTGTTTCCAATTCAGTTCACGACCTCTACCACGCGGATAACGAAACGCTATGGGATGTTCTAATCCCAATTGGGCTGTGTACATAATATTGCGTAATTCTGCTTCGTTTCGAGGTGCAAAGATGATGAGGTTTGGTATACATCGTAAATAAGCCAAATCGAAAACACCTTGGTGTGTTGCACCATCTTCACCAACTAATCCGGCACGATCCAAACAAAAAATAACGGATAAATTTTGAATGGCCACATCATGAATAATCTGGTCGTATGCACGTTGTAAAAATGTGGAGTATATATTGCAAAATGGCATAAAACCTTGTGTTGCTAATCCAGCCGATAAGGTTACGGCATGTTGTTCGGCTATGCCCACATCAAACGCGCGCTCTGGTATTTGTTCCATCATAAATTTTAAGGAACTTCCTGTTGGCATTGCAGGTGTAATACCTATAATTTTTTCGTTGGTTCTAGCTAATTCAACAATGGTTTGTCCGAAAACATCTTGAAATTTTGGAGGTAATATCGTTTTCGACTTCGCAAATAAATCACCTGTTTTGGCATCAAATTTTCCAGGTGCGTGATATTTAACCTGATCTAATTCGGCTTGTTTTAAACCTTTACCTTTTGTCGTTATTAAATGAAGAAACTTAGGTCCAGAAACAGTTTTTAAACGTTCTAATTCTGAAATTACTTTTGGTAAATCGTGTCCGTCTATGGGGCCTGAATAGTTAAAATTAAGGGCTTCAAAAATATTATCTTGTTTCTGAGTTCCTTTTTTAACGTTGGTTAAATACATTTTTAATGCACCAACGCTCGGGTCTATTCCAATCGCATTATCATTTAAAATAACTAATAAGTTTGTGTCTGTTACTCCAGCATGATTAAGCCCCTCAAAAGCCATTCCGCTAGCTATGGAAGCATCTCCAATAACTGCGATATGGTGTGTGTTAAAATCGCCTTTAAGTTTCGATCCTATCGCCATGCCTAGAGCAGCTGAAATAGATGTAGACGAATGTCCAACTCCAAAAGCATCATATTTACTTTCGTCACGTTTAGGAAATCCGCTTAAGCCACCAAGTTGTCTATTAGTCTCGAATTGGTCTTTGCGCTCGGTTAAAATTTTATGCACATAAGCTTGATGTCCGACATCCCAAATTAAAATATCGTCTGGTGTGTTATATACATAATGTAAAGCTATAGTTAGTTCTACAACGCCTAAACTAGCACCTAAATGTCCTTCTTTAGTGGCTACAATTTGAATGATGAAATCGCGTAATTCTTTTGCGAGTTTTGGTAAATCTTCTTTAGATAATAAACGAAGATCTTCGGGCGAATTTATATGTTCTAGTAAATGTGTCATGCAGTTACAAATGTACGTTTTGAAATTGTATTTTTACATTATGGAAAATATTTTTGATGATACTTATTTTATGAAGAAAGCACTACAAGAAGCTGAGGTTGCTTTCGACAAAGGAGAAATTCCTGTAGGCGCTGTAATTGTTGTTGATAATAAGATTATTGCAAGAGCACATAATTTAACCGAAACCCTAACCGATGTTACGGCACATGCAGAAATGCAAGCCATTACTGCTGCTGCTAATTTTTTAGGGGGAAAATATCTTAAAAAATGCACCTTGTATGTGACTTTAGAACCGTGCCAAATGTGTGGTGGTGCCTTGTATTGGAGTCAGATTTCGAATATAGTTTATGGTGCGCGAGATGAAGATCGTGGGTGTATTAATTTGAATACTAAACTGCATCCGAAAACAAGCGTTAAAGGTGGAATAATGGCAGAAGAAGCTTCAGCATTAATGAAGCGTTTCTTTATAGAAAAACGAAATTTAAACTAGAGTTTTCTATCGTCACCTTCCTTTTCTCTCATCTTTTCTAAATTCTCTTTAGTTAGCATATAATCTTTTGGGTCCTTGTCTTTCCATCGGTACCAGGAGAATATAGGAAATACAACTAAAAATAAGCCAACAACTCCAAAACCAACGAGTTTTTCGGAATAAGGTAATTCTAAAACTAATCCAGAGATAATACTTGTAAATACCAAGATGGTTAATATAATGATGAGGTTTTTCATGTAAATTTTATAAGTTGACTTCTATAGGCCGTTAAAAGCTTCGATTTTGAGATGTATCCATGGTATTTTTCATTTTTAATAACAGGTAAATTCCATGCACCACTCGTTTTAAATTTATCCATAATATCACTCATGGAATCTTTGTCGTAATCAATAATACCCGCAGAGGCATGCATGAGGCTTCCGACATTAACACTATCGTACATATCGGTATCAAACATAATGTTCCTGATGTCGTCTAACCTTAAAACACCTAGAAATTCATGCGATTCATTAACAACTGGGAAGTGGTTTCGTGATGATTTTGCGACCGCATTTTTTAAAATATATCCAAGTGTCATGTCGGGTTTCAGGATGATAAAATTATTTTCAATAATTTTATCGATATCCAAAACCATGAGCACGTTCTTATCCTTATCGTGTGTCATAAGTTCCCCGCGTTCTGCCAATCGCATGGTGTAAATCGAATGGGAAACGTATTGTTTTGTTATTGCAAATGAAATGGCAGAAACAATCATTAAAGGGACATATAATTCATAACCACTTGTAATTTCAGCAATAAGGAAAATAGCAGTAAGCGGTGCATGTAGCACGCCTGCCATGAGTCCGGTCATTCCAATTAGTGTGAAATTGGTTTCGGAAACATGAAAGCCAAACCCAATATTATTAATTATTTTTGCACAGGCATTTCCTAAAGTACTCCCCATAACAAGTGTTGGGATAAAAATACCACCTACGCCTCCGGCTCCAAAAGTGGTGGTCATGGCAATGGCTTTAAATGCTGAAATTCCTAGTAATAAAACGATAACAATCCAAATATTTGATAAGTCCACATTAAAAGGTGTGTGCCCTATTGCAGTGATATGATCGCCTTTTAATAGATTATTCATAAGACCATACCCTTCACCATAAAGTTGTGGAATAAAAAACAACATGGTGCCAATGGCAACGCCACCGATTAAAAGACGTAAAGCGCGACTTTCAAATTGTTTAAAAAAGGCTGTAATAGCAAAAAATACTTTTGAAAAATAGATGGAGGCCAATGCTGTAACTAAACCCAATAGAATGTAGAAAGGGATGTCTCCAACAATAAATTCATCTATTAATTTAAAATTAAGTAAAACATCGGTTCCTAAAAACATATATGAGGTTACGACTGCAGTAACAGATGCTAGTAAAAGCGGAACTAAAGAAATAAAAGCAATATCTAAGCTGAAAATTTCAACGGCAAATACAATTGCTGCCAACGGAGCTTTGAACATAGAGGCCATGGCTGCAGCAGCTGCACAACCAATTAAAAGCATCCGTGTTTTTGTATTCATGTGAAACAATTGTGCTGTATTCGAACCTAATGCTGCACCAATACTAACGGCTGGACCTTGTAATCCAACTGATCCCCCAAAACCAGCTGTTAACGGCGCTGTAATTAATGAGGCGTAAATGTTATATCTAGGAATGATGCCGTTTAGTTTTGAAATGGCGTGTAACGTAGATGAAATACCGTGTCCAATGTGCTTTTTTAACCAGGTTTGTTTTATGACATAAACGAGGAATAGACCAATAATTGGAAGAATAAAATATAGCGCACTTTCAGAATCTTTAAATAAATCTAGGTCAAAAAGTGAGCGAATAAAATAGGTGAGGTTTTTTAGGATTACCGTACCCATACCAGATAAAAAGCCAATAAGTACACTAAGAATATAAACAAACTGTCGTTCGGAAATATGTTTGTATTTCCAAATTAAAAATTGACGTAGAAGGATTTTCGTTCTAGTTGGCATGTTATAAAAATACTAAAAAAACGTTCAATTATATTTCGTTTTTATAAATCAACTCGTAAAATTAATAAGCTGACGACGGTATGCTGTAAGTAGCTTAGATTTTGAAATGAAACCAATGTATTTTTCATCTCGAATTACGGGAAGATTCCAAGCACTTGAATCTTGAAATTTCTTCATAATATCTGTCATTCTATCCGTGTTTAAATCGATAATTTCTGGAGGAGCTTGCATAATATCACTAGCAATAACTTCGTCGTACAATGTTTGATCGAACATAATAGGTCTAATATCATCTAAAAGAATAATACCCACAATTTTTTTAGACTTTATACTAATAACAGGAAATATATTACGATTGGATTTTACGACTGCTTTATGTACAATGTCTCCTAGAGTCATATCCGGGCTAACCTTTACAAACTTAGTTTCAATTAAGCTTTCAATGTTCATTAACGTAAGTACAGCTTGATCTTTGTCGTGTGTAATTAAATCGCCTTTTCTTGCCAATTCCATACTATATACAGAATACGGTAAAAAGTATTTAGTTACAATAAAACAGATAACAACGGTTATCATAGAAGGGATAAATAATTTATAACCACCAGTTAATTCAGCAATTAGAAAGATAGCTGTAAGCGGAGCCTGAAGCACACCACCAAGTACGCCAGCCATGCCAACAAGAGTGAAATTACTTTCGGATAAATGCAGTTTGAAAACATCTAAAGTATTGACGAATTTTGCGAAACCAAAACCTAATACTGAACCCATAAATAGGCTAGGGGAGAAAATACCTCCAATACCACCAGCACCAAAAGTTAAGGACGTTGCTATAACTTTAAAAAGTACCAAACCAAAAAGTAGCGCTAAAATTGCCCAGTTGTTTGTAATATCGATATGCATAAAGTTATTGGTAACGACCTCGCTAAAATTACCAGTCACCATATTGTTTATAACTTCGAATCCTTCACCATAAAGAGGTGGAATAAAATAGACAATTATTCCAAGACCAGTACCTCCAATTAATAATCGTTTTATAGGTGATTTAATACCGTGAAAAAAATCGTGGAAATAGGCGTATACCTTAGTGAAGTAAATAGAGGTAAGACCTGCTAATACGCCAAAAACAATAAAAAAGGGCACTTGGCCGAGTGAGAATTGAGCAACTAATTCAAAAGGTACAATAGTATCCGATCCATAAAAGAAATAGGATAATAATACTCCTGAAATGGATGAGATAAGAAGTGGTAATAATGAGATTAATGTTAAATCTAAACTAAACACTTCTATCGCAAAAATAATAGCGGCAATGGGCGCTTTAAAGATACAAGCAATCGCACCGGCAGCAGCACAACCAATTAATAATGTACGCGTAGCTTGATTGGTATGAAACAACCTTGAAATGTTAGAACTTATAGCTGCAGCTGTCGAAACTGTTGGTCCTTCTAAACCCACAGAACCTCCAAAACCAACGGTTAATGGAGCAGTAAGTAAAGCCGAAAACATTTGATATTGTTTCATAATTCCTTTTTTCTTCGCAATAGCACGAAGTGTTGAAGGAATCCCGTGACCAAAATCTTGGCGTATAACATATTTTTTAACTAAATAGGTTAAAGTTAATCCTACGATTGGAAACAGGAAATAAAACGGATGATGATAACTACTTACCACTTTATTCTCCATTAAATGTTGAATATAGTGCGTTGTGTTTTTAAGTATTACTGCACCTAAACCAGCAATTAAACCAACTAAAACACTTAAAAAATAAACAAAGTTTCTATGGGCAACATGCTTTGTTTTCCAAAGTAGAAATTTTGTTAGTAATGATCTTTTTTGAGTTGGCATAAGTAGAGTGTAAAAATCCCGCAAAAGCGGGATTTAGTATTTATGATTTTAAATTAAGTCTTAAGCTTAGCTCTTCAAGCTGCAAATCGTCTATGCGTGAAGGTGCATCTATCATAACATCGCGACCTGAATTATTTTTAGGGAAAGCAATAAAATCTCGAATAGTTTCTTGTCCGCCTAAAATTGCTACTAAACGGTCTAAACCAAAAGCTAATCCACCGTGTGGAGGTGCTCCGTATTCGAAAGCATTCATTAAGAATCCGAATTGTTCTTTGGCTTCTTCTTTAGTGAATCCTAAATAATCGAACATTAAAGCTTGTGTTTTCTTATCGTGAATTCTTATAGATCCACCTCCGATTTCGTTTCCGTTTAAAACTAAATCGTAAGCATTGGCTTTAACTTCGCCTGGATTAGTTGATAGTAATTCTAACTGACCAGGTTTAGGAGATGTAAATGGATGGTGCATTGCGTGGTAACGTTTAGTGTCTTCATCCCATTCTAAAAGCGGGAAGTCCATAACCCATAACGGAGCAAATACTTTAGGATCTCTTAATCCTAAACGTTCTGCAAATTCCATACGTAAAGCACTTAATTGTGCGCGAACCTTATTTTTAGGTCCAGAAAGTACGCAAATTAAATCGCCAGCTTTAGCATTTGTTGCTTCTGCCCATTTTGCTAAGTCGTCTTGATCGTAAAATTTATCTACTGAAGATTTAAAAGAACCATCGTCATTACAACGCGAATAAATCATTCCTAAAGCACCAACTTGCGGACGCTTAACCCACTCTATTAATTTGTCGATTTCTTTACGAGTGTAACTGTTTCCGCCAGGAACAGCAATACCTACAACTAATTCTGCATCGTTAAAAACTTTAAAGTCTTTGTGTTGAGTAATGGCATTTAATTCGCCAAATTCCATACCAAAACGGATGTCTGGTTTATCGTTTCCGTATAAACGCATAGCATCGTCGTAAAGCATTCTTGGAAATTCTTTAATCTCGACACCATTTACTTCTTTAAGTAAGTGACGTGTTAATGCTTCAAACACATTTAAAATATCTTCTTGTTCTACAAACGCCATTTCACAGTCAATTTGTGTGAACTCCGGCTGTCTGTCGGCACGTAAATCTTCATCTCTGAAACATTTTACAATCTGAAAGTATTTATCCATACCACCAACCATAAGCAATTGCTTAAAAGTTTGAGGCGATTGCGGTAGTGCGTAAAACTGTCCTGCGTTCATTCTTGAAGGCACAACAAAATCACGAGCACCCTCGGGAGTAGACTTAATTAAATATGGTGTTTCCACTTCAATAAAGTCTTGATTAGAAAGGAAATTTCTAACTTCTTGAGTGACTTTATGACGGAAAATTAAGTTGTTTTTTACTGGATTACGACGAATATCTAAGTAACGATATTTCATACGTAATTCTTCTCCACCATCTGTTTTGTCTTCAATAGTAAATGGAGGCGTTAAAGAAGTGTTCAAAATAGTTAATTCTGAAACTAAAATCTCGATATCTCCAGTAGGAATATTTGGGTTTTTAGAATCACGTTCTATAACCGTTCCTTTAACTTGTATTACGAACTCACGACCCAATTTCTGAGCCTGTTCTAACATGGCTTTAGGTGTGCGTTCTTCATCAAAAATAAGTTGAGTAATACCGTAACGGTCGCGTAAATCTACCCAAACCATAAATCCTTTGTCACGTACTTTTTGTACCCAGCCAGAAAGTGTTACTTCATTATTTATATGAGACGATCTTAGTTCGCCACAATTGTTACTTCTATACATATCTAAATTTTTGATGTGCAAATTTAATGAAGTTAAATGATTATAAACTAAAAAATCCGAAGCATTCTACTTCGGATTTTTTAGTTTATAACGTATTGCGTTTTAGTTATATAGAAACAGAGGTGATTCGTTTTTCTGACAACCACATTTTAAATCGTGTCACCAAGTAGAAAAATACTGGTACAACAATTAAAGTTAAGAACGTCGCGATTAATAATCCGTAGATTACAGTCCAGGCTAATGGTCCCCAGAATACAACATTGTCTCCACCCATATATATGTTAGGATTAAAATCGCTAACTAGTGTAAAGAAGTTAATGTTCAGTCCAATTGCCAAAGGTATTAAACCTAAAATTGTTGTAATAGCAGTTAGTAAAACTGGACGTAAACGTGCCTTACCTGCACGAACAATACATTCGTATAAATCATCATGTTCCAAATAGTCATCTTCACCTAAATCTAATTCATTTTTCTTTCTGTCAATAAGCAGTTGTGCATAGTCTAGAAGCACTACACCATTGTTTACAACAATACCTGCAAGAGATATAATTCCCATCATAGTCATCATAATAACAAATGGGTCTCCAGTAATTACTAATCCTCCAAAAACTCCAATAAAACTTAAGAAAATGGCTAACATAATTATTCCTGGTTTAGATACTGAGTTGAATTGGAAAATCAATATAAAAAAGATAAGTGCTAACCCCGTAAAGAAGGCTCCCATTAAGAAGGCCATTTGTTTATTTTGTTCTTCAATCTGACCAGTGTAATCGATTTTTACATCGCTAGGTACTCCTTCGAAAGTTTTCATTTCTCTCTGGACTTGATTTACAATGGCAGCGGCATCTGTAAATCCTGGAGATAAAGCAGAATACACAGTAACGACACGCTTTGTATCGTTGTGTTTAATAGCATTATAACCTGAAGTGTTGTTTTGTTTTGCAACAGCAGATACTGGGATTTCTTTAATTTTCCCCGTATTATCTCTAAATGTAATTTTTTGATTGAAAATTGCACTTGTATTATATCTGTTGGCTTCGTTAAAGCGTACATATATGTCGTAATCGTCGCCATCTTCTTTAAAAACACCTGCTTTACTTCCGAAAATAGAATTACGTAACTGCGTTCCTACTTGGCTAGCGCTTACACCTAGTTCTCCTGCTTTAGCTCGGTCAACCTCTACCAACATAGTTGGTTTTCCTTTATTAACATCAATTTTTAATTCGTCGATTCCTGCGATGTTTTTTTCATTGATAAAGTCACGCATATTTTCAGCTAAACCAATAAGTTGTTCGTAATCGTTTCCTTCTATTTCAATATTAATAGGAGAACCAGCTGGTGGTCCATTTTGATCTTTCTCCACAGAGATTAAAATTCCAGGATAAATTCCAACTAATGCTTTTTGTACTTTCTGACGAAGCAATTCACTATCTGCCCCACGTCTGTATTTGTACTCACGCATGGAAGCGGTAATTTTGGCTTTATGAGGCATTTCTGCAGCAGAACCTCCATCTGTTTGTGGGTTTCCTGCACCTTCTCCAACTTGCGATACTGCACTTTCTACTAAAAAGTTATAATCTCCATCTTTATACATGTCATCATCAATAACTGTATAAACTTTCTCCTCGATTTCTTTAGTTATCGCATTCGTTTTTTCGATATCTGTACCTTCAGGATATTCTATATAAACAATAATCTGATTGGGTTTGTTGTCTGGGAAAAATTCAACTTTAGTACGCTGTGAAGCTAAAGAAGCTCCGAAGGCCATAAATGCGACTATTAATAGCACAAAAGTAGTAATGGTAATAAATGCTGGCCATTTTTTACTTAGCGCACGACGTAATTCACGTTCGTATAGGTTTTCAAATTTTACCAATATTTTGGTTTGGAACGTGTTTGCCATTTTCCGCAAAAACAATCTGTAAATCCATAGCATCGCAGAAGTGAAAAGCATTAATCCACCTAATCCTCTATAGTCTCCTCCAAATATTAAAATAAGTATACCTATTGCTGAAACTATACCGGTTACCGTAATAATATTCTTTAAAGGCATATCTACGTCTTCAATAGTCATGAATTTTGAAACCAATACCGAGTTAAAGAAAATGGCAACAATTAAAGATGAGCCCAATACGGTTGACAATGTTATCGGGAGAAGAATCATAAATTTACCCATTACACCTGGCCAAAGTCCTAGCGGAATAAAGGCTGCAACTGTAGTCGCTGTAGAAATAATAATAGGATAAGCGATTTCGCCAATACCAACTTTTGCAGCTTTCTTTCGGCTCATGCCTTCCTCATCCATTAAACGATATACGTTTTCTACAACCACAATACCGTTATCTACTAGCATTCCTAGTCCCATAATAAGACCAAACAACACCATCGTGTTTAAAGTATAACCTAAGAAGTCTAGTATCATTAAAGACATAAACATAGACATCGGGATGGCGAAACCTACAAAGAGGGCATTTTTAAATCCTAAGAAGAACATTAAGACTGTAATTACAAGGATAACACCAAAAATAATGTTGTTTACCAAATCGTCTACCGCACCAATAGTTACAGAAGATTGGTCGTTTGTAATGCTTACAGTTAAATCTTGTGGAAATACATTTTCTTTGGTGTCTTTTACAATTTGCTGAATTTGCACTGCAGCATCAACCATGTTTTTTCCTGCACGTTTTTTAACATCTAACATCACTACACGGTGTCCAAATTCGCGCGCATAGGTTGTTCTGTCTTTTTCTTTAAATGTAACACTAGCGACATCCTTTAAATAAATAGGATTGTTATTGTCTGATTTTATTACGAAATTGTTTAATTCATTTGGATCTTCAACTTCCCCTAAAATTCTTATGGTACGTCGTTGACCGCTAGATATTAAATTTCCGGCAGACATGGTTACGTTTCCACCACGAACAGCGTTTATAACATCGTCGAAACTTACTTGAGCAGCCATCATTTTATAGATGTCTACTGCAATTTCTACTTCTTTCTCTTGTGCTCCACGAATATCTACTTGCTTAATTTCTTGAAGGTCTTCAATTTCATCTTGAAGGTATTCTCCAAAGTCTTTTAATTTATCGACAGGATAATCTCCAGATATATTAATATTCAGAATTGGCATTTCTTCCGATAAGTTCAAATCGAAAGCATTAGGTTCTACTTTTGCATCGTTAAAAGTTGGCCAGTCTTCACTTGACGTTTCCGAATCTATTTCGTCTTTAACTTTTTGTTTGGCAGCTTCTACGTCAATATTTTCATCGAATTCTACAATAATCATAGAGTAGTCTTCTTGAGATGTAGATGTAATTTCAACTACATTACTTATAGTTTTTAATTTATCCTCTAAAGGGTCTGTAATTAACTTTTCTATGTCTTCGGCTGTGTTTCCGGGGTATATAGAGCTTACATATATTTTAGTCTCTACAACCTCAGGGAAACTCTCACGTGGCATATGGTAATACGCGGTAACTCCTAAATAGAAAATTACAGCCATAATTACATATATCGTAGTTTTGTTATTAATTGCCCACGACGACATTCCGAATTCTTTGTCGGTATTCTTTTTGTGTTTTGTCATGATTGTAAATTAATATTTAATAACTTTTACTGTTTGCCCGTCTCTAACACTACGAGCGCCTTCATTTATTATTTCTGAATTAGCTTCTATACCACTTAAAACTTCTATAATATCGCCTTGCGTTTTACCTGTTTTAATGATAACACGTTCTGCAACAGCTTCGTTTTCCTCGTTTTTGTTCTTAACGATATAAATGTATTGCTCGCCATTTGCGTTTTCAGAAATGATACTTAACGGAATTAATACCGCATTTTCGCTTGTATAATCGTTAATTTTAAGTTTAGCAGTTAAGTTTGGTTTAATATTTCCGTCTTTATTGGGAACTGCAATTTCAACTTTGAACGTTCTGTTAGCTGGATTAATAAAATTACTAGCCTGACGGACTTTTGTATCTACAGAAGTACCTAAAACAGGAAATTCAACTTTTACGGCTTTACCTTCAACAACATCTGTAATGTAGTTTTCTGGAACTTCAGTTTCGATGTACATGTCTTTCAGGTTTACAATTCTAATTAATTGCGATTGTCCTGGCATTACTACACTTCCTTGATCTGTAATAATATCGTCGATTACACCTGTAAATGGAGCCACTACGGTTGTTTTTGCTAATTGCGATTTTAACTGATTTACAGATTGTTCTTGAGCTTCGTAACTAGATTTAGCTTGAAGAAATTGAATCTCACTTCCAATTTTTTGATCCCAAAGACGTTTCTGACGTTCGAAAGTTGTTTCGGCTAAAGCCAATTGTATTTCCATTTGAGCGACTTGTTGTTCTAGTCCGCCATCGTCTATTCTCGCTAAGGCCTGACCTTTTGTAACACGTTGTCCTTCCTTTACAAAAACGTCTTTTAATATTCCAGACATTTCTGGATAGATTACAATATTTTGTTTGGTTTGTACACTACCTTGTAATTCTAAATAATGTATAAAATTTTCTGAAGCTGCTTTAACAGTCGTTACTAAAGGTAATTTTTTGGTATCGTCTAGAGATTCAATTTTTTCGTCAATAATCTTAATTTGATCAGCTAATGCGATTTGTTGTGTTTCTAATTCCGTACGTTTTGCGCGAATATTTTCTAGATTACCTTCGGCTAAAATGTCTTCTACAGATTGTTCTTTTCCTCCACAGGAAATTAAAAGGAAAGCGAAAGCAGCGATTGTATATATGTGTTTCATTATTGTTATGTTTAGTAGTTTACGGTATTTAAGATAGAATCTAATTCTGCTTTTTTGTTGATGATATCTAGCATAGCTTGCAGATATTCTTGCTGTGCAGAGTATAATTGAGTTTGTGCTTGTCGTAAATCGAAACTAGTAGCTATACCTTCAAAGAATTTAGTTTCATTTTTACTTTCAATACGTTCAGCTAATTCTAAATTTAATTTTTTATTTGAATAATCTTCAATCGCATATTGATATTCGCTTTTAGCTGTAGCAATCTGAAACTTTAATTGTTGTTCTGTATCAATTAAGACTTCATTTGCTTTTTCTAAATCAATTCTAGCTTGTTGTGTTGCTGCCGAACGGCCTAAAGAACTAAAAATAGGGATATTTAAACTCACGCCAAACATGGAATTCCCATACCATTTTTGATTGTTATTAAAGAAACCGAAGTTTTCTCCAAAAGCACTATAACCACCATTAACAAAAGCATTAAGTGTTGGCATACCTTTACTCATCGCTAATTTCACAAATAAATCCTTGCTTTCTACGTCGTTTTCTGCAATTAGATAATCTATAGTGTTTTCTACATTATCGTTTGCCGCTAAAGCTTCTAGAGATGTGTATTGTAAACTTAATATTTCAAGTGTGTCTGTTAGCGTTGTATCTGTATTTAAATCTATACCCAATGTGATATTCAACATTTGGTACGATAAGATGTTCATACGTTTAACTTTATTTAAGTTACTAATTAGGCTAGAAAGGGTTATTTTAATTTGTTCTACACTTTCTTCTTCTTCTAATCCGTTTTCAAATGTTTTTTGAATTTCATTTAAATTCGATTCAAGAATGGCTTTATTGCTTTCTAAAATTTTTAAGCTTTCTTCGGTAATTAAAACGTTTCCGTAGGCGTTAATTACAGCTTTTCTAACTTCGAGATCTGTTTTGATTTTAGAGTTTTCAGAAATTTCTAAATAAACTCTTGTTGCTTGTAAACCCACTAAATAAGAACCATCGAATAATAGCTGATTTAAAGTCGCCGTTGCACCAATATTTTGTTGCGGACTAAATTCTACAGGGATAAATGTGCCAGGATCTCCGCCTACGATTTCTCCAGGGAGTAACGATACTTGTTGTTTAATCCAGTTTTGGTAATCTACAGCTGCGCTAATTTGTGGTAAACCTGTAGCGGTTGTTTCCCATTTTTTTTCTTCTGCAATTTCTATATCTCGAGCAGCATTTAGTACTGTTCTGTTATGTAATAAGGCATAATCTATAGCCTCTTGCAAGCTAAATGCAACTGGAGCTTCTTGAGCGAAGGCCGATACACTTAGACATAAACTAAATAGTATTATTAGTTTGTTTCTCATTATTTAATTTCGTTTTTTTTGTTTAAAAAATCAAGACCAAGAGGTGTGCAGATTCCTCTTAAATGGTATTCTAAGTAATTGTCCAACAATTGTTGCATTGAAAATTGATTGTCAGGAAAAACTTCTTCGTCTTTAAGAGCTCCAATCGAGCTAAAATAAATTCTTGAAATAAAATCTACATTTAAAGATTTTCTATAAAGTCCATCTGTAATTCCTCGATTTAAGTTGTCGCTAACACACTCTTGCATTGCTTCAAATTGTTTTTGTTTTAAAATGGAATAAATACGGGGGTAATATTTTTTTAATTGAAATACGGATGATTTTTTTTCATTTCTTAAGTAGTTAGTAATGAACTCTTTAATTTTAAAAAGTTCTTCTATGGGATTGGCTTCTATTGTAAATATGGCATCTATAGATTCCGAAATACAATCGTATTTATATATAGCTGTTGCTTCTACTAATTTAGTTTTCGTTTCAAAATATTGGTAAATGGTTTTTTTAGAAATACCCATCTCCTGCGCAATATCATCCATAGTCACACTTTTAAATCCTAGATTTAAAAAGAGTTCCGACGATTTTATAATAATCTTATTTTTCATGAGTGTTTAATTCGGTGCAAATATAGAGAAGGAAACTTATAAAACAAATAAAGTTTCCTAAGTTTAAAGGTTTGTTAATATTGAATAAACTCTATATGATATTTACGATTATTCTTTTATTTTTGTCTCATGCAAAACATATTATACTATCAAGAGGCTTTTGTATCCTACTTGAAGCAATTTAAAACAGATAACGAACCGCAATCTTTATACGAACCCATTTCTTATATTTTAAATTTAGGAGGTAAACGTCTAAGACCTGTTTTAACTTTAATGTCGGCCGAAATTTTTAATGCAGATTATAAAACAGCTTTAAATGCATCTTTGAGTATTGAAGTCTTTCATAACTTCTCGTTGATTCATGACGATATTATGGATGATGCACCTTTACGACGTGGAAATGAGACCGTTCACGAAAAATGGGATATTAATACAGGTATTTTATCGGGAGATGCGATGTTAATAATGGCCTATCAATTATTCGAAAATTACGAACCCGAAACCTTTAGAGATTTAGCAAAACTGTTTAGTAAAACAGCTTTAGAAGTTTGTGAAGGACAGCAATACGACGTAGATTTTGAGAATCGTGACGACGTTACCATCCCGGAGTATTTAAAAATGATTGAATATAAAACAGCTGTTTTAGTTGGAGCTGCTATGCAAATGGGAGCGATTGTTGCGCAAGCTTCGAAAGCAGAACAAGAAGGTATTTATAACTTTGGAAAGAATTTAGGTGTCGCATTTCAACTACAAGACGATTATTTAGATGCTTTTGGAGATCCGAAAACCTTTGGAAAACAAGTGGGTGGAGATATTATCGAGAATAAAAAAACCTTCTTATATTTAAAAGCCTTAGAGTTTTCTGAAGAAGAACAACAACGCGAACTTCAAGATTTATTTAGTATAAGTCCAACCGATAGTAGCGATAAGGTGCAATCTGTTAAGCAGTTGTTTTTAAGTAGTGGTGCTGCAGATGCAACAACCAAAGAAATTGAAAGTTATACGAATCAAGCTTTTTCTGTCTTAGATACTCTTGATATAAGTCAAGATAAAAAGAATTTATTAAGACAATTTGGTGAAAATCTAATGACCAGAAAGGTATAAACTATAGTAAATTTGAAGACCCCAGAAACAATACAAGACCTATTAAACACCTCTTTACAATACGAATTGTATGGTAATCTGGTGTTTCAGCTAAACAAAGATTTCCGATTTGCGAATGTTGATTTTGATGTTGAATCTTCAATATTACCGGACGAATTAAAACTTCAGCTTCATGAAACGGTATTTGGATTGATACAAAATGCATTCGCCGATTATCTGAATGTACTTTATATTATTGATGTATCTGAAAAACAGATTAGAGCATTAGACGGTAGTGATACTTTAATATTGTCTGAACAAGTCTCTTTTTTGATTTTAAAACGGGAATGGCAAAAAGTATGGTTTAAACACCAATATAAATAAGATGCTTTATAATTTAAGTCTACTAAACATGTTATCGAGAATCTTTTAAAGACTTTTCGATAACATGTTTTCTTTTTTAAATGCCGTATTAAGGAGTAATTGGTTTTAAATTAAAATATTTTAAAAACGTATCCCAATAGCCAATATAGTATTACAAACACAACGACAGTACCAATGCAACCACATTTACCACCTCCTATTTTTTTAGCTCCCCAAGCAGCTCCGAAAATTCTTAATAATTTTTCCATTTTATTTTTTTGAGAAAAGTAAAACAATTTACAATAATAAATTGTCACAATCGATTAAAAATATACCCTTATAAATGGTCCCCAAGGGGAAGCGTAAATACTTTTATCGTCGTTATAAAGTATATCGTAACGCATTCCGAATGTTACATTTTTAGAGGTGTAACCTAGACCTATATATAGTGCTGGAATCCAATATTTTTCATCTGGATATAAAACTTTATCATTTTCGTAATTTTTATTTACATGTAATTGCTGAAATTCGGCAGATACTTGTAAAAATGGAATGGGATTGTATAAAGTGGTAAAAGTTCCTCCTATAATAGTAGATTGATAAAAGTTTTTCTGAGTATTATAAGTAAAATTTAATCCTACTCCCAAAGCAAACTGTGGATTAATTTGATAGAGTGCCATAGGCTCCAAAGTTCCGCTAAAAAATTCATTACCAAAACTTAGCCCAATAGATCCTCCAAATTTAATATTTTCAGAAATACTTGAACTTTGTGCAGAAATATTCTTAAAACATAAAGAAAAAACGACAATTAAGAATGTGTTTTTAATATAATATGCACTTGTTTTTATCATAGTTCAAATAAATATTAGTTAAATTAGCTTATAAATATAAGAAAACCACACCTAAGTTTAGTAAAAGTTGTATTTTTGATGAAATTTTGTCAAAGCGAGAATATCTCAAATAATATAATGGATAAATATTCCTTTTTAAACGCAGCACACACAGCATATTTTGCTGAATTATACGATCAATACATAGAAAACCCGGACTCTGTAGAACCTAGTTGGAGAGCTTTTTTTCAAGGTTATGATTTTGGAAGCGAAAACGATTGCGTTGACGCCGAGCCTATGGAGAATTTCTCCTGCGATCATGTTTCAGAAAATCTAACAAAAGAGTTTCAAGTTGTTCAATTGATAGCGGGTTACCGTACTAGAGGGCATTTGTTTACTAAAACAAATCCTGTTCGCGATCGTAGAACCTATTCGCCAACATTGGCTTTAGAGAATTTCGGATTATCTAAAAGTGATTTAGGCACCGTATTCTCTGCAGGAGAAATGCTTGGTATAGGTTCTAACACTCTTCAAGAAATTATCAATCATTTAGAAAAAATATATTGTGACTCTATAGGTATAGAATACATGTATGTTAGAAATCCAGAACGTAAGAACTGGATTCAAAGTAAATTAAACATAAATGATAATCAGCCTAACTTCGATGCTAAACAAAAGAAGCATATTCTTAAAAAACTGAACGAAGCGGTGTCTTTTGAAAGTTTTTTACATACTAAATACGTAGGTCAGAAACGATTTTCGTTAGAAGGTGGAGAATCTTTAATTCCTGCACTAGATGCAGTAATTGAAAAAGCAGCAGATTATGGTGTAAAAGAATTTGTAATGGGAATGGCTCACCGTGGTCGTTTAAGTACACTTACAAATATCTTCGGAAAATCGGCCAAAGACATCTTTAGTGAATTTGATGGAAAAGATTACGCAGAAGAAATTTTTGATGGTGATGTAAAATACCACTTAGGTTGGACGAGTAATCGTGAAACCGATAACGGAAAAAAAATAAACTTAAACATTGCTCCAAATCCATCGCACTTAGAAACGGTTGGCGCTATTGTAGAAGGTATAGTACGTGCTAAACAAGATGATAAGTATGCCGAAGACCCATCGCAAGTTCTACCTATTATAGTTCATGGAGATGCTGCTATTGCAGGTCAAGGAATCGTATACGAAATTGTGCAAATGGCACAACTAGATGGTTATAAAACCAACGGAACGCTTCATATAGTTGTTAACAACCAAATTGGTTTTACAACTAATTATTTAGATGCACGTTCTAGTACATATTGTACAGATGTTGCTAAAGTCACTTTGTCTCCGGTATTACACGTTAATGCAGATGACGTTGAAGCTGTTGTACATGCCATGCTTTTTGCCTTAGATTTTAGGATGCATTTTAAACGCGATGTATTTATTGACTTATTAGGATATAGAAAATACGGTCATAACGAAGGTGACGAACCTCGTTTTACACAACCTAAATTATATAAAGCAATTGCTAAGCATAAAAATCCTAGAGATATTTATGCTGAAAAATTAATTAGTGAAGGCATAATCGATAAAGGTTATGTAAAGGAACTTGAAGAAGCTTATAAAGCAAGTTTAGAAGAAAAATTAGAAGATTCTCGTAAAGAAGAAAAAACAGTGATCACACCATTTATGAAAGATGAATGGGAAGATTTTGTTCGCGTTACCGAACAGGATATGATGAAACCTGTAGATACGACTTTCCCAAAAGAAAAGTTAGCTCAAATAACAGACGTGATTTCTAATTTACCTTCAGATAAAAAGTTTATTCGTAAGATTGAACGTTTAGTGCAGTCTAGAAAAACTATGTTCGACGAGAATAGGTTAGATTGGGCAATGGCAGAACATTTAGCATATGGAACACTTTTAGAAGAAGGTTTCGATATTAGAATGTCTGGACAAGATGTAGAGCGTGGTACATTCTCTCACCGTCATGCTGTTATTAAAGTAGAAGATAGTGAAGAAGAGGTTGTGTTATTAAATAATTTAAGTGATAAGCAAGGAAGATTCTTTATTTATAACTCTTTATTATCTGAATATGGTGTTGTAGGTTTCGATTATGGTTATGCTATGGCGAGTCCGAAAACATTAACTATTTGGGAAGCACAGTTTGGAGATTTTAGTAACGGAGCTCAAATAATGTTAGACCAATATATTTCTGCAGCCGAAGATAAATGGAAACTTCAAAACGGATTGGTAATGTTATTACCACACGGTTACGAAGGTCAAGGAGCAGAGCACTCATCTGCTCGTATGGAACGTTATTTACAATTATGTGCTAAAGACAATATGTTTGTGGCCGATTGTACAACGCCTGCTAACATTTATCATTTGTTACGTAAACAAATGAAATCTAATTTCAGAAAACCTTTAATTATTTTCACTCCTAAGAGTTTATTACGTCATCCAAAAGTAGTATCGTCAGTAGATGAGTTTGCAAATGGAAGTTTCCAATTGTTAATCGACGATGTAACTGCCGAAGTTGAAAAAGTAAAATCTCTCGTTTTTGTTTCAGGTAAATTTTATTACGATTTATTAGAAGTTAAAGAAGAACAAGGTAGAGATGATGTTGCTTTAGTGAGATTAGAACAACTATTT
The DNA here is from genome assembly GCF_033447105.1 of Formosa sejongensis. Taxonomy (NCBI): domain Bacteria; kingdom Pseudomonadati; phylum Bacteroidota; class Flavobacteriia; order Flavobacteriales; family Flavobacteriaceae; genus Formosa; species Formosa sejongensis. The sequence goes on along the minus strand of NZ_JAWQUN010000009.1, from coordinate 101,918 downwards.
CCTTTACCAGCAACAGCGATAAGAGAAACAATTGAAAAATATAGTAATGCAACAGAGGTAGTTTGGGCACAAGAAGAGCCAAGAAACATGGGGGCTTATGCACACATGTTAATGCATTTAGAAGAATCAAAATCATTCAGATTTGCTTCTAGACGTCCTTATGGAGCACCTGCTGCGGGTAGTTCAACACGATCTAAACGCCGTCATAAAGAAGTAATCGACTATGTTTTCGATAATACAAAAAACAACCAACGATAATTTTAAATAAGATTAAACTAAAATATTGAACGATGATTTTAGAAATGAAAGTACCTTCTCCTGGTGAGTCTATCACAGAAGTTGAAATAGCAACATGGTTAGTACAAGATGGTGATTATGTAGAAAAAGATCAAGCAATTGCTGAGGTTGATAGTGATAAAGCAACACTAGAACTTCCTGCTGAAGAAAGCGGAATCATAACGCTTAAAGCAGAAGAAGGAGATGCTGTTGCTGTTGGTGAAGTTGTATGTTTAATAGATACAAGTGCAGCAAGACCAGAAGGTGATGCTCCAGCAAAAGAAGATAAAAAAGAGGAAGCTCCTGCTCCAAAAGCAGAAGCGCCAAAAGTTGCTCCGGCAGCAGAGAAAACTTATGCATCTGGTACAGCTAGCCCTGCTGCTAAAAAGATTTTAGCAGAAAAAGGTATGGATGCTGCTAGTATAGCAGGTACAGGTAAAGCTGGTCGAGTAACAAAAGATGATGCTGTTCAGGCTAAACCATCTATGGGAACTCCAACAGGAGGAAGTAGAGGGGAGTCTCGTTCTAAACTATCTATGTTACGTCGTAAAGTTGCAGAACGTTTAGTAGCTGTTAAGAATGAAACAGCCATGCTAACTACTTTTAATGAGGTAGATATGTCTCCAATATTTGCTTTAAGAAACGAACATAAAGAAGTTTTTAAAGCGAAGCATGGTGTAGGATTAGGATTTATGAGTTTCTTTACTTTAGCTGTAGTTAGAGCTTTAGAAATGTATCCTTCTGTTAATTCTATGATGGACGGTAAAGAAATGCTTTCTTACGATTTCTGCGATATTAGTATTGCGGTTTCTGGCCCTAAAGGACTAATGGTTCCTGTAATTAGAAATGCAGAAAACTTAAGTTTTAGAGGTGTTGAAGCTGAGGTAAAACGTTTAGCTTTACGTGCAAGAGATGGTCAAATTACTGTTGATGAAATGACAGGTGGTACTTTTACTATTACTAACGGAGGTGTCTTTGGAAGTATGTTATCGACTCCTATTATTAACCCACCTCAAAGTGGAATTTTAGGAATGCACAATATTGTTGAGCGCCCTGTTGCTATAAATGGTCAAGTTGTTATTAGACCAATTATGTACGTGGCTTTATCTTACGATCATAGAATTATTGATGGTAAAGAAAGTGTAGGATTCTTAGTTGCTGTAAAAGAAGCATTAGAAAACCCACAAGAATTTTTAATGAAAAATGATGTTAAGAAAGCTTTAGAATTATAAAGCGATCTAAATTATTAGTTATAAATAAAAGGACAATCGTAAGATTGTCCTTTTATTATTTAAACTATTGTGTAAATAACACAACAAGATTTAAACCAATAATAATAGAGGCTGATATTATTAAGCCTACAATAAGATGATGTTGATGGGATTGAGTTTGAATTTGATCTTCCATAATACTTGAATTGGCAGTTTTAGAGCGAGTTAAACAATCTAATTTTCATTTTATTAAATAATGTTGACAGTAGTCTGTAATAAAATGAACAGTTTAAATTAAAAACTCTGCACCATTACAATGCAGAGTTCTCTAAATAATTCTCCCTAAGAACTAATTAATAGCACTGTAAAGATATTAGAAATCAGTGTAGTATGAAATACGTGATTATACGTATATTTAGAGAATTTCCTTATTATTTGTTGCCCAAAGGAATAAAGCATTGTGTTTTCCTTGAAGTTTTAACTTATTAACAATGTTGCTTCTATGCTTGTCTATGGTACGAGAAGATACATTTAATTGATCAGCAATTTCTGGACTAGTTTGGTTTTTTGCAATGAGCTTAATAATTTTTATTTCGGTTTTAGTCAGCTTATTTAAAACCGTTAAATCTGTATTTGTATTCGATTTTTCTAAATTGGGAATAATATCTTGACTAAAATATGGCGTATTATTTATTACGCTTTCTATGCAGTTTTCAATCTCTTCTACAGCAAATTCTTTTAAGATGTAGCCATAAATATTTAACTCCTTTGCTTTTTCGTAAACATCTTCACGCTTATCAAAAGTGATTAAAATTATTTTTGTTGGTATATTATTCTTTTTGCAATCATCAGCAATTTCTAAACCTGTTCTGTATGGCATTCTAATATCTAGAATAGCAATTTCAGGTTTTAGTTTTACAATAAGATTGTATGCTGCTTGTCCGTCTGAAGCACTTCCAATGATATTATAATTTATAGATGTTAAGAAATTTGTCATCCCTTTAAGCATTAACGGATGATCGTCTGCTATTACGATAGAACTTTTCATAGTGGGAGTCTCAGGTTTAGACTTATAAAGGTACAAAAAATCTTACATTCCAAGATCCTTTTTAAGATATAGATATTTACGGTCGTAATCTATTATACCTTTTCCTTTTTTTAAAATATCTGCACCAATAATACCGTCTACAGGAGTAGAGTTGTGGCTTACTAAGGCTGTATTTACGTGTGTCATATTAAACAAGATTAAAGTCATTTTATCTTTCTTCCATTTTCCTATTTTAATAGAATTTTTTTTAGAAAGCTGAGTTGTCATATCAGTTGCTCCTGCACCTGCAGCTTTAATTTCAGAATCTTTTACTTTTAAATTAAAACTTTCAATAGCTTCAAACCCTACACAAGAACTAGAAGCACCTGTATCTAGTATAAAAAGGCCTTTTTTTCCATTTATGGTAGCAAAAATTTCGAAATGATTGGTCTTAGTGAGTTTCAACTTAATCTTAACGTAGTTTCTTTTTAATAGAAATTCTTGAAGTGTTGTCATTTTAATAATAAATTTAAACAAAGATAGTAATGTAAAACCATTAATTTCGCAGAATGATTATTACAGACACACACACACATTTATATAGTGAAGCATTCGATATAGACAGACACGATATGGTAAATCGCGCTATTGATGCAGGAATTACTCGTTTTTTTATACCTGCCATCGATTCTACTTACACCGAAAGTATGCTGCAATTGAATCGTGATTTCCCAGACCATACATTCTTAATGTCGGGCCTACATCCTACACATGTCAAAGATAATTATAAAGAGGAGCTTCTTCATGTCGAGGCATTATTAAGTGCACATAAATATTATGCCATAGGAGAGATCGGAATCGACTTATATTGGGATAAATCTACTTTAGCTATTCAGCAGGATGCCTTCAGACAGCAGATTAAACTCGCTAAAAAACATAAACTACCTATTGTTATTCATTGTAGAGAAGCTTTCGATGAAGTTTTTGAGATTTTAGAAGAAGAAAAAAGCGACGATTTATTTGGAATTTTTCATTGCTTCACGGGAAATTTTGAACAAGCAAAACTAGCTATTTCTTATAATATGAAACTGGGAATAGGAGGTGTGGTTACTTTTAAAAACGGTAAGATCGATGCGTTTTTAAATGAAATTGACCTGAAATATATCGTTTTAGAGACCGATTCGCCATATTTAGCGCCTGTACCATTTCGTGGAAAACGTAATGAAAGTTTTTATATTTTAAGAGTTTTAGAAAAGCTTTCAGAAATTTATCAGCTTTCAGAAGAAGAAATAGCCCGTATAACGACACTAAATTCCAAAACTATTTTCGGTATTTAATATGACAAAGCCTAATCCAAACATTTTACTTATTTATACAGGAGGAACCATTGGTATGGTTAAGGATTTTGAAACAGGAGCTCTGAAAGCTTTTGATTTTAAAAATCTTTTAGATCAAATTCCGGAACTGAAACAATTAGATTGTAATATTGAAACATTTTCTTTTAAAGAACCTATAGATTCAAGTAATATGAATCCGAAGTATTGGGTAGAAATTGCTGAAATAATAGAATCCAATTATGATGCTTTCGATGGATTTGTGGTGCTTCATGGTAGCGATACCATGAGTTATACAGCTTCTGCTTTAAGTTTTATGTTAGAACATTTAGCAAAGCCAGTTGTCTTTACAGGGTCTCAATTACCTATAGGAGATTTGCGAACCGATGCCAAAGAAAATTTAATTACTTCTATTCATGTCGCTTCACTACAACGATATAATAAACCCGTAATTAAAGAAGTTACGTTGTATTTTGAGTATAAATTATATCGAGCCAACAGAACAACGAAAATAAATGCAGAACATTTTGAAGCATTTGCTTCCTTAAATTATCCTGAATTGGTCACTTCTGGAGTTCATTTAAAGGTGAATTACGATTATTTATTTAAGGTAAATACTAAAAAAAGCTTCAAAGTTCATAAGTTTTTATACGAAAATATAGCATTAATAAAGATGTTTCCTGGAATTTCTGAAGTGCTTTTACGTAGTATTTTTAGTACATCTGGGCTTAAAGGGGTTATTTTAGAAACATACGGAGCAGGAAATTGCACTACAGAAACCTGGTTTATAAATATTTTAAAAGAGGCCATATCAAATGGAATTCATATTATAAATATAACACAATGTTCAGGAGGTAGTGTACTAATGGGGCAATACCAAACGAGTGAACAGTTAAAAAAAATAGGTGTAATTTCAGGAAAAGACATCACAACAGAGGCTGCCGTGTGTAAATTAATGTATTTACTTGGACAGAATGTTTCAGCTAAAGTATTCAAAACCATCTATGAAACTTCTTTGCGTGGAGAATTGACTTAAAATTAACTGATAAAATTTTTAGATATTAAAGATTTTTCGTTATTTGCCGTACCGTTATTAAAAAACAAAATTAGAGAGAGGTGGCCGAGTGGTCGAAGGCGCACGCCTGGAAAGCGTGTATACGCCAAAAGCGTATCGAGGGTTCGAATCCCTTTCTCTCTGCAGAAAATCTGAATACATTTTTTGTTTTTTAATTGCAATTTTTTTATATCTTTAACACTTTAACTAATAAAATTAAGATCAGAACAATGAAAAGATTATTTTCTATCCTAGCCATTACACTAATGGTGGCATTCGGAACTGTTAATGCAACTACAACTAGCGCTGCTGCTGTAGCAACTACCGTAGTTTCTTCAATTCAAGACGATGCAGATGCAACTGCAACTGAAGATTTAGGTTTTCATCAAGAATTAAAAAAGCGTTTTATAGAAGGAGGCGCTGGATTCATGGGAATCGTATTATTATGTTTAATTCTAGGATTAGCGATTGCTATCGAGAGAATTATCTATTTAAATTTATCTTCAACAAACACTAAAAAATTAACTCAAAAAGTAGAAGACGCATTGCAATCAGGTGGTGTTGAAGCTGCAAAGGAAGTTTGTAGAAATACAAAAGGTCCTGTTGCCTCTATTTTCTATCAAGGTTTAGATAGAACTGATGAAGGTCTTGAGGCTGCTGAAAAAGCTGTTGTAGCTTACGGTGGTGTTCAAATGGGTTTATTAGAGAAAAACGTGTCTTGGATTTCATTATTTATCGCTTTAGCTCCAATGTTAGGGTTCATGGGTACTGTAATTGGTATGATTGCTGCCTTCGATAAGATTGAAGCGGCGGGAGATATGCAACCATCACTTGTAGCTGGGGGTATTAAAGTAGCCTTATTAACAACTGTATTCGGTTTAATCGTTGCAATTATTCTTCAAATCTTTTATAATTACATTATTGCTAAAATTGATAGTATCGTTAACGATATGGAAGATGCTTCAATTACATTAATGGACTTGTTAATCAGATACAAGAAGTAATAATTTAAAACACATTAAGAACGATGAGTTTACATAAAATATTAACAATTATTGTTGGAGTACTATCAGTTATTGGAATCATTTTCGCATTGATGATCATGACAGGTAATGATGGTATGATAGACAATATGATATATGTTACTTATGCAATGCTTCTTTTAATATTAGGTTTAGTTCTAGTATTTGTAATAAAAGGATTGTTTCAAGGAGACATTAAAAAGACCTTATTATCTGTTGGAACATTCGTAGTGATATTATTTATCGCTTACGCAATGTCTTCAGGAACAGATTTAAATTTAACACCATTTTTAGATAAAGGAATGGACGTTACAGAACAAACATCTAAGTATGTTGGTGCTGGTTTAAACGCCTTCTATATTTTAGCTATTGTTGCAATAGCATCTATGGTGTATGCAAACGTGAAAAAATTAATAAACTAAGTAATTATGGCAAAAAGATCAGCACCAGAAGTTAATGCAGGCTCTATGGCTGACATCGCTTTCTTACTTTTAATTTTTTTCTTAGTAACTACGACTATTGAAACAGATTCAGGTTTGAGCAGAAAACTTCCGCCTTTGGATGATACTGAACAAGAGGATGTTGTAATTAAAGAGAAAAATATTTTTCAATTACAGGTTAACAAAAATGATGACTTGTTCTTGATCACTGGAGGTGAAGAAAAGCAAATTGAGATTATAGACTTGCGTAAAGAAGCTATTGCTTTCTTAGATAATGGTGGAGGAACTGGCGCTGATGCTTGTAAAAATTGTCAGGGAGCTAGAAGTCCAAAATCATCTGATAACTTTGATAAAGCGATTATTTCTTTACAAAATGATAGAGCAACAAAATATGATGTGTATATCGCTGTACAAAATGAAATATTAGCTGCTTATAATCAAATTAGAGACAGAGAGTTTAGAAAAGCTTATCCAAATCTTGATATGAGTTTTGTTGAGGCAGATAAGAAGTATACAGATCCTAGAACGCCTTCTTCTGATAGAGAAAGTTTAAAGGTGAAGTTAGAAACTATTAAAGTAATGGTTCCTCAAAAATTCTCTGAAGCAGAGCCTAAAAAGTCTAATTAGATAAACACAAATATTTATGTCTAAATTTAAAAAGAAATCAGGAGGGGAATTACCTGCAATATCTACCGCATCATTACCAGATATTGTTTTTATGTTATTATTCTTTTTCATGGTGGCTACAGTAATGAGACAAAATACTTTAATGATTGAGAATAAATTACCTGCTGCAGATCAAGTTGAGAAACTTGATAAAAAGGATTTGGTAATGTATATCTACGCTGGGAAACCTAGCGATAGATTCGAAAGTCAATATGGTACAGAGTCTAGAATTCAGTTAAACGATAAGTTTGCTGACGTTTCTGAAATTGCTGCTTTTATTGCAGCAGAAAGAGCTTCTAAACGAGAAGAATTAATACCTTTCTTAACAACTGCTTTAAAAGTTGATAGTAAAGCTAACATGGGTTTAGTATCAGATATTAAGCAAGAATTACGTAAAGTTAATGCGTTAAAAATTAATTACACAACTAGAAAGGGTGATGCGATTTCCGGTTTAAAGAAATAAGTTTACTCTTAATTTTATATTAAAAAAAGGTGTTTTGATGTTTCAAAACACCTTTTTTTGTTTTATATAATCTTAATTGTTTTTTACTAAGTTTAGGTAATCAGTTTTATATGAAAAATTATTGCATTTTATTTATAATTGTATTTTTGGGTTTTTCAAACATAGTCTTTTCACAAGAAGATTCTATTGCATCCCTAAAAGTGGTCGATTCCTTGTATAAGGAGGATCAATTTTATTTGGCTATTACCTATAATATACTAACCGATTTCCCTTCTGGAATTAAACAATCAGGATTTTCTTTAGGAATTAATGGTGGTTTTATTAAAGATATGCCTTTAAATAGCAAACGGACTATTGCTATTGGTGTAGGTTTGGGATATTCTTATAATTCATACAATCAAAATCTAGGTATACTTAAAAATGATGATAACGTTGCTATGTATTATGTGCTTGATGAAGATTTAGAACTTAATTACAGTAAAAATAATTTTTATCAGCATATAGTAGAATTGCCTATAGAGTTTAGATGGCGAACTTCTACACCGTCAGATTATCGTTTTTGGCGTGTCTATACTGGGTTTAAATTGGGTTATGTGTTTTCAAGTATTACCAATTTTAGAGGCGATAATGCTAAACTGAGGTATACAGATATAGATGGTTTTAATGATATCCAATACGGACTAACACTTAGTGCGGGATATAATACCTGGAATTTTTATGTTTACTATGCCTTGAATCCAATATTTAAGAATGATGTAAAGACCGCAATTAAACAAGAAAATATAGATATGAGTGCAATAAAACTAGGACTTATTTTCTATTTGCTATAGCCAGTTTGGGATAAGAATTAGTTGCGGGATAATACCTGTTGCACATCCAATTAATAATTCTGCATTATTATGAGCTTTTAAACTTAACCTTGAAGTTGCAATTGCTCCCATTAAAAAAATAACAAGTGCAATACTTCCTAATATATTTATACTAAAATGGATGCTTAAGCCAATAAAAAACATAAATATACCTGAGATAGCTAACATGTGAATACTCGCCTTAAACTTAAGTAAATTGAGTATTAAACAGCTTAAAGTAGAAGCCAACATGCCTACAAAAAAATAATATAGTTCTATAAAATCAAAAGGAGTTAATACACGTTGGATTATGATTAAAATAATACAGCAATAAATCATTAACGGAATTATTCTTTCCTTAGAATTCTCTAATTCAAAAGTGTCAATTTTGCCTATGAATTTCAGAAGTATGTTTGCCAGTATAGGTAATACTATGGTTAGTATTGCTATTGATACTAATTTGGCTTCAATAACATGAAATGGTATAAACCGTGGAGATTTTGAAAAATAAAATAGCACTCCAATTAATGGCATAAATATGGGATGAAAAATGTAGGAGATACTTTTTAGCATGTAGTAGTTTACGATATTTTACCTTGTATATGCGTACTGTGATTTGTTAAAGCGACTTAAATATTTAAAAGTTAATAATAGTAGACAGATTAATTATAATTGCTTCCTTAATCTTGCAACTGGGACATCTAGTTGTTCCCTATATTTAGCAATCGTACGTCGCGCAATCGGATATCCTTTTTCTTTTAAAATAGACGCTAAATTTTCATCTGTTAAAGGCTTTCTTTTATCTTCATCATCTATAACTGTTCCAAGAATCATTTTAATCTCACGTGTAGAAACATCTTCGCCTTGGTCATTTTTCATAGATTCTGAGAAGAATTCCTTAATTAACTTTGTGCCATAAGGTGTGTCTACATATTTACTATTTGCGACTCTAGAAACCGTCGAAACGTCCATATTAATCTCGTCTGCAATGTCTTTTAGAATCATTGGTTTAAGATTACGTTCGTCTCCAGTTAAAAAATATTCTTCTTGGTAGTGCATAATGGCACTCATGGTTACAAATAAGGTCTGCTGGCGTTGTTTAATAGCTTCAATAAACCATTTTGCTGCATCTAATTTTTGTTTGATAAACGATACGGCATCTTTCTGAGATCTTGACTTTTCCTTGGTGTCTTTATACCCTTTCATCATGTCGTTATATTCTCTCGAAACATGTAATTCAGGAGCATTTCTTCCGTTTAAAGTCAATTCTAATTCACCATCAGTAATACGAATGGCAAAATCAGGAACCACATGTTCTACGATTCTGTTATTTCCAGAATACGAACCACCTGGCTTAGGGTTTAAACGTTCTATTTCTTCAATAGCATCTTTAAGTTGTTCTTCGCTAACATCGAATTTTTGCATTAATTTTTCGTAATGCTTTTTTGTGAATTGATCGAAAGCATCATCAATAATTTCAGTTGCTAAGACAATATCTGCAAACTTTTCTTTTCGATGTAATTGAATACTTAAGCATTCTTGCAGATTGCGTGCACCAACTCCCGCGGGATCCAATTGATGTACAATATGAAAAACTTTATTAATGGTTTCTTCTGTAGTATAAACGTTTTGTGTAAAGGCTAAATCGTCCATTATATCTGGAGTAGATCGGCGAATGTATCCGCTTTCGTCTACACTTCCAACTAAAAATTCAGCGATATCACGTTCATCGTCACTTAAACGGTAAGTGTTTAATTGCGATATTAAATGTTGTGTAAACGACGTTCCTGCAGCATAAGGCATGGTTCGTTCTTCGTCGTCGCTACTATAATTGTTTGCTTGAGTTCTATAATCGGGGATTTCGTCGTCACTTAAATATTCATCAACATTAATATCGTCTGTAGCGATTGTTTCCGAATCGTCGTTATAGTCGTCTTGTGTATTGTCAAAATCATCATCAAATTCGCTAATAGTTTCTTCCTTACCGGTATCTAAAGCTGGATTTTCTTCAAGTTCTTGCTTTAAGCGTTGTTCAAAAGCCTGCGTTGGCAACTGAATCAATTTCATTAATTGAATTTGTTGCGGAGATAATTTCTGCGATAATTTGAACTGTAAGTTTTGCTTTAGCATAAATGTTGATGCGATTTAACATAAAAATAAATAAAACAATCTACATACAAGGTGTACATAGATTGTTTTATGAGTTATTTATGAGATTAGAATTCTGCGTTCTGAGGTGTTCTTGGGAACGGAATTACGTCGCGAATGTTAGACATTCCTGTTGCGAACATAACTAGACGTTCAAACCCTAAACCAAAACCAGAGTGTACTGCACTACCATATTTTCTAAGATCTAAGTACCACCAAAGTTCTTCTTCATCTAATCCCAATACAGCCATTTTTTGTTTTAATACATCTAAACGTTCTTCACGTTGTGCACCTCCAACAATTTCTCCAATACCAGGGAATAAAATATCCATAGCACGAACGGTTTTGCCATCTTCGTTTAAACGCATGTAAAATGCTTTAATATTTGCTGGATAATCGAATAAGATTACAGGACATTTAAAGTGTTTTTCTACAAGAAAACGTTCATGTTCACTTTGTAAATCTGCACCCCATTCATCTATAATGTATTTAAATTTCTTCTTTTTGTTAGGTTTACTGTTACGTAAAATATCTATCGCTTCGGTATAACTTACACGTTTAAAATTATTTTCAGATACGAAACGTAATTTTTCAATTAGTGTCATTTCGCTGCGTTCTGCTTGAGGTTTTGCTTTATCCTCGTCTTGTAAACGATTATCTAAAAACTCTAAATCTTCAGAATTGTTTTCTAGAACGTAACTGATTACAAATTTCATGAAATCTTCAGCTAAATCCATGTTTCCAGCAAGATCCATAAACGCGACTTCAGGTTCTATCATCCAGAATTCAGATAAATGTCTAGACGTATTCGAATTTTCGGCTCTAAATGTAGGTCCGAACGTATATACTTTACCCAAAGACATCGCGTAGGTTTCTGCTTCTAACTGACCAGATACTGTAAGATTAGTTTCTTTTCCGAAGAAATCTTTAGTATAATCTACTTTACCATCTTCTGTTAGTGGTGGGTTTTTAGCATCTAGATTCGTAACTCTAAACATTTCACCAGCACCTTCTGCATCACTTCCAGTAATAATTGGCGTGTGTACGTAGAAGAATCCATTATCGTTAAAATACTTATGTATTGCAAAAGATAAAGCCGAACGTAAACGCATTACAGCACTAAATGTATTGGTTCTAGTACGTAAATGGGCATTTTCTCTTAAAAATTCGAAAGAGTGTTTTTTAGGCTGAATAGGATATGTTTCCGGATCAGAATCTCCTAGAATGCATATAGATTTTACCTGAATTTCTACAGATTGACCTTTACCTTGACTCTCGGCTAATTCACCTTTTATATGAACGGCAGCACCAGTGGTGATACGTCTTAAAGTGTCTTCGTCTGTATTTTCGAAATCAACAACACATTGAATGTTTTGTAATGATGAACCATCGTTTAAGGCAATAAATCGGTTTGCTCTAAATGTTCTAACCCAACCTTTAACTTCTACTTCGTGTAGTTTAGTGTCTTGTTTTAATAATTCTGAAATTGTAATTGGTTTCATTTTAAATAATTTTAAACATGCAAATATAATTCTTTATACACAGCATATTTTAATTGTTGATAATGTTTTCGTCTTCCTCATCATCACTTGTTCCTGGTATGATGTTTATTGCTGGTTCTCTTAATACTTCTTTGTTCGCAATATTACGTTCTAACGATAATAATAATGAAGGTAAAAGTAATAGATTTGAAAGCATAGCGAATAATAGTGTTACCGAAACTAAGCCTCCTAAAGCTACTGTACCTCCAAAACTAGAGATCATAAATACCGAAAACCCGAAGAATAAAACTGTTGATGTATAAAACATACTCACTCCAGTTTCTCGCAATGCACCATATACCGAACGTTTAATTTTCCAATTATTGGCTTGTAATTCTTGTCGGTATTTTGCTAAAAAGTGAATGGTATCATCAACCGAAATTCCAAAAGCGATACTAAATACTAATATAGTCGATGGTTTTATAGGAACGCCTAGATAGCCCATTAAACCGGCTGTAACAAGTAATGGTAATAAGTTGGGTATAAGTGAGATTAAAATCATTTTTAAAGACCTAAACATATAGGCCATAAACAATGAAATTAATAAGATGGCGAGCGATAAGGAAATAGCCAAATTCTTTACTAAATACGTTGTCCCTTTTTGAAACACTAAAGCTTTACCAGTCATGGTTACTTTGTAACGATCCTTTGGGAAAAGTTTATCTATTTTAGTTTGAAGCTTATCTTCTATGAGCTGCATTTTATCTGTACCGATATCTTTCATAAAGGTTGTAATACGTGCATAACGTCCTGTACTATCTACAAAACTTTGAAGTAATTCGGTATCGTTAGAAGAATTCTTGGCGTAAGATAAAATGAAACTACTCTCTTGAGAAGTTGGTAATTGATAATATTTAGGATTTCCGTTGTAGTAAGCTTGTTTAGAGTATTTTACCAAACTCACTACAGAGATAGGTCTGGATAATTCAGGAATATCAATAATTGCTTCTTCCAATTCATCCATACGTTTTAACGTACTCAGTTTCATAACGCCTTTTTTGCGTTCAGTATCGATCATAATTTCTAATGGCATAATACCATCAAATTCTTCTTCAAAAAAATGAATATCCTCAAAGAATGGTGCATTCTGCGGCATGTCTTCCAACAAACTACCAGAAATTTTAATCTGATAAATACCAATTATACTTACTGCTAATAATAGAACTGCAGAAATATATATTGTAATTCGTCTGTTTCTCACCATGTTTTCCATCCAATCCACAAAAGCACCAATCCAACGTTTATTTAAATGTTCTAAATGGCGTTCTTTTGGAAAAGGTAAAAAGGAATATAAAATTGGAATAATAAGTAAACACAGTATAAAAATAGCAATAATACTTAATGAAGCGACTACACCAAATTCTTTAAGTAATGTGCTTTCTGTAAGTATAAAGGTTGCGAAACCTGAGGCTGTAGTAATATTTGTCATTAGCGTTGCGTTACCAACTTTGGTAATCACACGTTGCAGCGATTTTACTTTATTACCATGAGATTTGACTTCCTGCTGATATTTATTTATCAAGAAAATACAATTAGGTATTCCTATTACAATTATTAACGGAGGAATTAAAGCTGTTAAAACTGTAATTTCATATCCTAAAAGTCCCAAAAGACCTAGTGTCCACATGACACCAATCGATACCACAATAAGCGATATAAGTGTGGCTCTAAACGATCTAAAAAAGAAGAAGAAAATTAATGAGGTTACTAATAATGCAGCACCTACAAAAAGTCCAATTTCGTCTACAATATTCTGTGCATTTAATGTCCTAACATAAGGCATCCCCGAAATATGAACATTAATATTTGTTTCTTTTTCGAAAGCTTCAACTCTAGGAATTAGTACATTCACTACAAAATCTTTCCTAACCGATGTGTTAACGACATCTTGATTCATGTAGATAGCCGTTCGGATAGTTTTAGTTTTTGTGTTGAAAAGGAAGTTATCGTAAAACGGATATTTCTCAAACAATTCGACCTGTAAGGTATCTAATTGTTGTTTAGTGGATAGAGAATCTTTTATGAAAGGCTCTAAAGTGAATTTTTTAAGGCTATCGTTTTTTATTAATTTTTGTAAATCTTTTATAGAAATTACAGCATCAACTTCCTCTGAAGATTTAAAAGAATCTGCAAGATTATTCCATGCATTAAGTTTCTCTACAGTAAAGAATGTACTGTCTTTTACACCTAAAACGATTAGATTTCCTTCTTCACCAAAAATCTTTAAAAATGCGTTATAGGTTTGATTTACTTCGTGATGGTTTGGTAGTAAATTAGCTTCGGTATAGGTAAAGCGCATGTACTTCCATTGTGTACTTAAAAAAATGGTAACAAGTACAATCGCAATTAAAATCACAATTTTATTTCGTAAAATAAGGCTTGCAATACGTTCCCAAAAGCCTGTAGTAAATTGTTTAAGCATAAGTTTATTAAAGAATAGCAAATGTAGAAAAAAGCTATGTATTACTTTAGCTTAAAGTATTATAATGTAACGTTAAATGTAAACTTTAATGCAATATTATCTTCTAGTTCTGGTAAATGATAAGGACCATAGCGATATGTAAAGCTTAGCCCGAAGCCAAATATTAATTGATCTATTTCAAATCCAGATTCATAGTATCCCTTTTCTAAAGTATTGAAGGTAATTCCTTGATGTCTCTGGATGTTTTGCATATTTCCAATTGCAAAACGCGATAACACGACTAATCTAGGTCTTGAAAAAGTAGAATAATAGAAAGGCCTGAAAAAGTGTTTAAACTGAATAATTGAGAATTTATCCGAGAAGAATTCATTAAAATACATGGTTTCAAAACTATTTAAACCGGCTACAGAAAAACGCTGCATTATTGTTGCTTTGTTAATGTTGTTGGGGTAGGCGTGATATAAATGGGTAAGAGGTGTATCTCCAATTGCTATTCCTGAAGCAATATCTATCTCGGAATGAGATTCTTTATTATGAATAAAATGATAAGTCGCTCTAAAATCTAATTTATAAAAATTGAAATCCCCATCTAACGGTCCTTTAAAACTTTGACTGTATTGTAACATAAATTTAGGGTAACCATCTTCTTGTTTTTCAAACCCTTGTGGTGTAGGTTTAAAAATATCGAATGGACTCCAATTCACAGACATTATTGCCATAGTAAGTTGGTATTTCGAATACGTACCATCGTCTGTAACAAATTGATAGTCGAATTTAGGCTCTATATAACTCGTAGAAAATTGGGTTTTAGATTTTAATTTTGGCCCTAGATCCCGTTCTAGCGAAATGGCATTAGTTATATGTTGATAAAACAAACTAATATTTAGCAAACGCGGTTCCAAAAACTCAAAGGTACGTTTGTCTGTTAAAAAATCGGTACTTGCTACTTCCTGTATGTCGTTTGTATACGATGCATTTAACCAAGTGTTATGTTTTTGGTTTAGTCGGAATCCTGTACCTAGGCTATACTTATATTGTCCGTCTTTAAACCCGTAAACTAAATAGCCATTTATTTTAAATTTTTCAGATAATTTGGTGTTGGTTGTGCCACCTAAACCTGTTCGAATTCCTTCATATTGATTGAATTTTACAAGGTATCTTAAATTTAAATTAAAGTATTTTAAAGGAATATTTCCTTTGCTAATACTGTGAATTAAATCTGCTTTTTTTTTTGCTTTTATGCTGTCTTTATTTTGGCTAATATCACTTGTTATCACTTGAGCCCTAATTGTAAAAATAGAGAACAAGAATAAAAAACTTAGACAATATTTAAGCATGTACGCGATAGTCGTAAATTAAACGGTCTCAAAGTTAAGACAATAATTGTAATAACGTACAAATTGATTTATGTGTATAAAAAAAGCGACTCTTAGGTCGCTTTAATGTTTATACTGTCATGATTTCTTTTTCCTTAATGGCAAGAACATCTTCAATTTTTTTAACGTAAATGTCGGTTAATTTTTGAATTTCTACTTCAGCGTTTTTCTTTTCATCATCAGAAACATCATCCGATTTTTTAATCTCGTTATTAGCGTCTTTTCTTGCATTTCTAACGCCAATTTTTCCGTCTTCTGCTTCAGACTTCGCTTGTTTTGCTAAATCGCGTCTACGTTCTTCGGTTAATGGTGGAACGCTAATAATAATTAAATCGCCATTATTCATAGGGTTAAACCCTAGATTGGCATTCATTATTGCTTTTTCAATTTCGTGAAGCATTTTTCTCTCCCAAGGTTGTACGCTAATGGTTCTACCATCTGGAGTATTTACGTTAGCAACTTGACTTAAAGGTGTTTGAGACCCGTAATAATCTACCATAACACTACCAAGCATTGCTGGACTTGCTTTTCCTGCTCTAATATTTGCAAATTGTTTTTCAAGATGTTTAACGGCAGAATCCATGGCTTCTTTCGTGGAATCTATAATAAATTGAATATCTTCATTCATGGTTTAAAAACTTTACTGTTATATAACTTTAAAAAATCAAATTAAGATTAAACGTTTACTTCTGTACCAATGTTTTCTCCAGAAACTACTCTCAATAAATTTCCTTTAGTATTCATATCAAAAACAACAATAGGTAATTTATTTTCCTGACTAAGAGTAAAAGCAGTGGTGTCCATAACTTTAAGACCTTTGCGTAACACATCTTCGTAAGAAATGTAATCGAATTTTACAGCGCTACTGTCTTTTTCTGGGTCTGCAGTGTAAATACCATCTACACGAGTTCCTTTTAAAATAACATCGGCCTCAATTTCTATTGCTCTTAAAACGGCAGCAGAATCTGTAGTAAAATACGGATTTCCTGTACCACCACCAAAAATTACAACACGACCTTTTTCTAGGTGACGCATTGCTTTTCTGCGGATAAAAGGCTCTGCAACTTCATTAATTTTAATAGCAGATTGTAAGCGTGTTGGTATTCCAGTATCTTCTAATGCACTCTGTAATGCTAATCCGTTTATAACGGTTGCAAGCATGCCCATATGGTCGCCTTGTACACGATCCATGCCGTTACTTGCTCCTGCAACACCTCTAAAAATATTTCCACCTCCAATTACTATAGCGACTTCAACACCAGAATCTGTTATGGTTTTTATGTCTTTAGCATATTCTGATAGGCGTTCTGGGTCGATACCGTATTGGCGTTGGCCCATTAAAGCTTCACCTGATAATTTTAAAAGGATGCGTTTAAATTTCATAGTCTGTTTTATAGAAGTTGTGCAAAATTACGTAAATTTTTTAAAATGAGTGTTGAAAATTTAGTTTCCTAAAATCTAATAGTCAACTTAGATTTTATTCAAAAAAAAAGACCATTAGTTCTAAAAGAAGTAATGGTCTTAAGTATGTTCACTGAAAAATTTCAGTATGTTTTAATATTATCCTAAAGCAACACGTGTAAATCCAGTTACAGTTACACCGTTAAAAGACTCAACATATTTAGCAACGCTAATTTTTTCGTCTTTAATGAAGTTTTGGTCTAATAGACATTGTTCTTGGTCTAAAGTTGTGTTGTCTGAAATATAACGTTCTATTTTTCCAGGAAGAATTTTATCCCAGATTTTTTCTGGTTTATTCTCAGCTTTAAGTTCTGCTTTAGCAGTTTCTTCAGCTTGAGCTAAAATTTCTGGAGACAATTGTGCCATAGAAATGTATTGAGGTACATTTTTAAGTGTTTTTCCTAAACGGCCTAATTCGATATTATCTTTTTCAATAACTGCAATTCTAGCTTCAGTTTCTGAAGCAACAAAAGCAGGATCGAAATCTTTGTAAGATAACGTTGAAGCACCCATAGATGCTACTTGCATAGCTAAATCTTTAGCTAAAACCTCTGCATTGTCTACAACAGCAGAAAGACCAACTAAAGCAGCAATTTTATTAATGTGTACGTAAGAGTTTACGTAAGGTGCTTCTAATTTAGAAAAATCTTTAATTTCTAATTTTTCACCAATAACACCAGTTTGTTCAACTAATTTATCAGCAACAGTAAGACCATCAATATCTGCAGCCAAAAGTTCTTCTTTTGAGTTTACAGTCATTGCGATATCAGCAAGTTTATTTGCTAATGCAACGAAATTTTCATTTTTACCAACAAAGTCAGTTTCACAACCTAATACTATTGATACACCTGCAGTGTTAGTATCGTTTACTTTTGCTACAGCAGCACCTTCACTAGAATCTCTATCGGCTCTGTTTGCGGCAACTTTCTGACCTTTTTTACGTAATACATCGATAGCTTTATCGAAATCTCCTTCAGCTTCAACTAACGCTTTTTTACAGTCCATCATCCCTGCACCAGTAGCTTGTCTTAGTTTGTTTACCTCTGCGGCTGTTACTTTTACCATAATTTCTAAGTAATATGAGTTAAAAAAAGTCGTTCAATTATTTTTCTGCAAAGAAAAGAACTAAACGACTTATTTATGTTATGTAATGATTATTTGTTGTTTATTCCTCTTCTTCTGTAGATGTAGCTTTTGCCTTAGCAGGAGAAGTTGGTTCAGTTTTACCTGAATCTTTAGAATCTTTATCTGCTTTACGTTCAGCTAAACCATCTGCAATAGCACCAGTTACGTGAGTTAAAACTTTATCGATAGATTTAGAAGCATCATCATTTGAAGGGATAACGAAATCAACCTGACGTGGGTCAGAGTTAGTATCTACCATTGCAAATATTGGAATGTTTAATTTTTGCGCTTCTTTAATCGCGATATGCTCACGTTTAATGTCTACTACAAATAAAGCTGCTGGTAAACGAGTCATGTCGCTAATAGAACCTAAGTTTTTTTCTAACTTAGCTCTTAAACGATCAACTTGTAAACGTTCTTTTTTAGAAAGAGTCATGAATGTACCATCTTTCTTCATTCTATCAATAGTAGCCATTTTTTTAACAGCTTTTCTAATAGTAACAAAGTTAGTTAACATTCCACCAGGCCATCTTTCAGTAATGTAAGGCATATTAATAGACCCTGCTTTTTCTGATACGATGTCTTTAGCTTGTTTTTTTGTTGCAACGAAAAGGATTTTACGTCCAGATGCAGCGATTTTTGCTAAAGCTTCACCAGCTTCCTCAATTTTTGCTGCAGTTTTATATAAATTGATAATATGGATACCGTTACGTTCCATATATACGTAAGGAGCCATGTTTGGATCCCATTTACGAGTCAAGTGACCGAAGTGTACACCTGCTTCAAGTAAGTCTTTTACTTCTACTTTTGCCATTTTGTAATAGTTTACGTTCTGTTGAATTAGCAATGTTCCTTACGCTTTAAGCATTACACTTAAGGCAATAGGCTTCATTTAGATGCTAAACTAAATCCTGTTTTTCAACTCGGACAACAATAACTAATTTAAAATTATTTAATTTTCAACACGATTAAGCATCTTAAAATAAAGCTCTCAATTGTGTTAAGGGTAATATTAACGTTTAGAGAATTGGAATTTCTTACGTGCTTTCTTCTGACCGAATTTCTTACGTTCAACCATTCTAGGATCTCTAGTTAATAAACCTTCTGGCTTAAGAATTAATCTGTTTTCTGCATCGATCTCACACATAACACGTGAAATTGCTAAACGGATCGCTTCTGCTTGACCAGTAATACCACCTCCATATACATTTACTGTAATATCAAAGTTGCCATCATTGTTAGTCATGGTTAAAGGTTGGTTTACTTTATACTGCAAAGTTGCAGTAGTAAAATAATCCGCCATGTCTTTTTTGTTCACTGTTATCTTACCTTCTCCTTGGGCAACATAAACACGAGCAACAGCCGTCTTTCTACGGCCAATTTTGTGAATTACTTCCATTATTTGAATTCGTTTAAGTTGATTGTTTTTGGCTTTTGAGCTTCATGAGCATGAGCTGTACCAGAAACAACAGTTAGATTACGGAATAAAGCGGCACCTAAAATATTTTTAGGTAACATTCCTTTTACTGATTTTTCTACTAACCTTGCTGGATCTTTTCCAAACAATTCTGTAGCAGTTAAACTTCTTTGACCACCCGGATAACCTGTGTGACGAATGTACGTTTTGTCATTCCACTTGTTTCCTGTTAAGTTGACTTTTTCTGCATTGATAACAATTACGTTATCACCGCAATCAACGTGTGGTGTGAAATTAGGTTTATGTTTACCTCTAATAAGTTTTGCAACTTTAGAAGCTAAACGACCTAAACTTTGACCTTCAGCGTCAACTAAAACCCACTCTTTATTAACAGTAGCTTTGTTGGCTGAAATCGTTTTGTAGCTTAATGTATCCACACTAATTAATTTTATTTATTAAACATTCCTCTCTTAAAAAGAGTTTGCAAATTTACGATAATCTATTTGATTACCAAATAGTATGAGGTAAATTTTGTTTGCTGAGCATCAGTTATTTAATTTTTAAATTAAATAGCGTGGAATAAAATAACTGTCGGAATGAAATTTAAAAGGCTAATTGTTTGGAATTATAAATACTTTATTTTGCTTAAATCTGTACTTATTGTGGCTAGATACCTATTTAGCTATGGATTTAAATTTTTTGTCTAAAAAGGGGACTTCTATACCCACCACAAATTGCCAACGTGTATATTTACCTTGGGTCTCTACTGCCGTGCTATAGGCTACAGGTTCAGTGTCGTCAGGAATAACGGCTTCACTAGATCCTCCGGTATACGTTAATCCTAGAATTAGATTCGCCCACTTTACTCTCCAATCTATTCCGTAACTAAGATGTAAAAGATTACTTATCTCATTGTCTGCCGTATATTCTGGGTTAGATAAATCTAAAATATTCGCTTTGGTCTTGAATCCGTTATAATCGGTAGAGAATGCTGCGTAAGTTTTTAAATTCTCTTTCAAATAAAATTCTACTCCGACCCCAAAATTTATCACAGCTTTACGGCTTTCATCAAAATCAAAAACAGTTAAATCTGTTCCTCCTGTATCTATATCTGGAATAGAAATAGGTTGATATGTGCTTAAGCCACTTACATAGTCTATGTTTAGGTGTATTTTATTTTTGTTTTTATTAAATGGAATACCTGATCCAATCGAAAATGAAAAGGGTTCCTTTCTATTTGCTTCTAATTGATCGAAATAGTAGTTGTAGAATAGATCTTTATTTGGGCCCTGTCCAGAAATAGTGTTTTTATAAGAAAATACTGCTTTATCATAAACGCCAATATATGGCAAGCCAATGTTTATTCCTATTTCTGCTTTTTTAAGATTATAATTTGCTCCAATCTTAAAAATAAGTCCGTAAGACTCTTGTGAAAATCCAACTACTTTTTGATAGAATGCGACACTGTTGTCTTCTTCAACTACTGTATGACTTATTGTATTGCCTTCGGTATAATTATAAGCAGTTCCAAAAACTGTAAATCCTACACTAAATTTATCACCTATTTTTTTTGCCCAAGTTATACCCATCCATTCATCACGGATTTTAGATTTCACATTATAGGCACCTAAATAATCTTGGCTTTTAGGAAACATATTTGCTAAGCCAGAACTTATTGAATCTGTCGAGTAGTTTAAATTCGTATCGTTGTCTAATTTAGTTAAATATGAATATGCAAATCGTGTTCCAAATAGATTAAAAGATGCACCAGCCATAGAAGGTACGCCATTAAAATCGTTGTTGGCAACTTTGGAAGATTCACCAAAAACATCCGTAAGTGATACCGAAGTAAACTGATAGGCTTTGGCGTTAATAGCAAATCCTGTAGCTTTTACTTGTGTTAAACGGGCAGGATTGTAATATGCTAATCCTAAATCTGAAACACTACCCGTAACATTCCCAGAAAGCAGAATAGAACGGTTCCCAAAATTATTAAAATTATAATTGGCTTGTTGTCCGAAACAAAGGTTTATGCATAGCATACAAAAGAATCCAGTATATAAAAAATGCTTCATAACATGTCTACAGATTTGAATAGATGTCTGCAATTTACAATATTAAGTGTTTTAACCATTAAAATACAGATTCATCTTAAAACGAATTAAAATACTAATATTCCGCTAAATAGATCATTTTTTAGGTGAATAGTTTTACTAATACCTATTGTTCTGCTATTTATGTATTGTCTTTTGTTGTTGTTTAAGTGGTTTAAAATCAGCTGGGTTTATCAAACTTTTTAGGGTTATCTACTTCTAATTACAATCAATAGTTTAAACGTTTTTGTTATTCAATATGAACAGAAATTGTGGATTAGTTTTCAGTATTATAATTTATAACTCAACAATACATATAGTCTATTAACTTTAGAATCAAATTGTTGAAAGACACCGTTGCTGAATTTATATCTAAATTCTAATGCCATGTTTTTATAGGTTAATCCGGCACCTAAAATAGGTCCTGTTTCAATTGAACTTGAATTAGGTGTAGCCTCGGTTTCTGTTATGTCTACATTGGAATAATTATGAGATTCTTTTCTTACATAGGTATCTTCCTTAATTACAAAACCATTTGAAATACCTGCGTTAAAAAAAATAGACAGCTTACCTAAATTTTGACTGTAGCGTACGAGGTTGTTTAACTCTATAAACGAATTTCCTATTTCTGTTTCGTATAAGGTGTAAATGTTTTCATTGGTGTAATCTTCGTAGGTGCTGGTATTGTTGTAAGTTATGTATAACAGGTCGTTATGGATAGACCATTTTTTGTGGTGTTGAGGGAAAATAATATCAAAAGATAAACCCGCTGTAAAATTAGTTGAGGAATCAAATTCTCCAGTTAAATATTTAAATTGTTTATCATTACTAAATTCCAAATTAGTACTTGAAATTCCTGCAACAATACCGAATTCTAAATCTACCTTTTCTTTAGTTTTTTTAAAACTAATTTCAGAGCCTATGCACTTATAGTATTTTTCGAAAACAGTAGTTAAACTTTCCTGGGTGTAAGATGCTTTGTTGATTTCTGATTGTATAGTTGGGCAGTCCTTTAGATACAAACTTAGTAGTCCTTTGTATTTGTTGTTTTCGGCAAGAGTAGTCGTTTCTTTAAGGTATCTTTTATAGGGTAAAAGCATGATTTTTCCGTCTTGTAGAATATAAAAATTAATAAGATGCTGTTCGTCCTCATAAACGTATAAACTCTCAGTTCCGTTTATCAAAGTTTTTAGAAAAACTTGCTCTTCTTTCAGTTTTATGTTCGCGACGTTCTCTAGGTTTTTAGCGTCTTGTGAATTTGTTTGAGTGTTAACTGTAGCACTTAAATAGATGTCGTTTTTAACAGTAAACCCTTGAATGTTTGAAGGGGTAAATAAAACAGGGGTTTGATCTAATTGATTTTTAAAAGTAATCTCCTTAGGATTTGTTTTCCAAGTCTTATAATCGATATATCCAGAAAGCGTATCACCTTTAGGAGAAATGACAGAACCCGTTAAAAATTGTTCTTGAGCAGATGCATTAAGAAGCGTAAAAAAAGCACATAAAAAAAAGAGGAATTTGGGGATAGATTTATTCATTGTAGGTTAAGATTTGTTAGACCTTAAAAATATGATTTTTTGATCTGACTTCAAAGTGAAATGCTACTTTAATTCGTGTAATTATAAGCTTATAACTTCTTATTTGCGTTCACTTTTCAAGTATTTGTGTCAATACAAGTAAGATCTGTTTCTGAACTTTGTACTATAAAAAAACGAAGGGATTATATGGTCGAGTTAGGTTTAGAACTCCCAATAGGTAATTCATTTCGTAACGTTTAATGCACATTAAAAATTATTAAAATGAAAGATTTAAAAAATAAGACTGTTGCTATATTGGCAACCAACGGATTTGAAGAAAGTGAATTAAAATCGCCTAAAGACGCTTTATTAGAAGCAGGAGCCAAGGTACACATCGTATCCTTAGAGTCTGGAGATATTAAAGCATGGGCAGATGGAGATTGGGGAGACAGCTATAAAGTAGATAAAACTTTAGACCAAGTATCTCATTCAGATTATAACGCGCTGGTACTTCCAGGAGGTGTTATAAACCCGGATTTATTAAGACGAGAAAGTAAGGCTGTAAGCTTTGTAAAGTCGTTTTTTGAAAACCATAAACCTGTAGCAGCTATTTGTCATGCGCCTTGGTTATTGGCTGAAGCCGATGTATTAAAAGGACGAAAAGTAACGTCTTTCCATTCTATAAAAACCGATATTATTAACGCGGGTGCAGAATGGGTAGATCAGGAAGTTGTGGTAGATCACGGTTTAGTGACAAGCCGTTCTCCAGAAGACTTGCCAGCATTTAATGCGAAGGTTATAGAAGAAATTAAGGAAGGTAAGCACGATATGCAAACCGCATAGACTTAAGAAAACTGATTTTACAAAAAGGGTTAGATGTATTAAAATCTAACCCTTTTTAATATGTAAGATTTAAAACACTCCCATAAAAACATTAAATTACAATAGGTTTTAATGCATTATGACCTCATAAAAAGAATGGTATGAAAAAGCAGCTACAAATAGCTAATGGAATTAGTTTTATATGCATGGTTTTCTTGAATTATGTCTCTAATATCGGCCTATTAAATAATACTACTATTGGCGAAGTGTCTAAAACCTATAATACACTATTTACACCAGCAGGCTATGCATTCTCAATTTGGGGAATTATCTATCTGATGGTTTTAGGTTTTATTATTTATCAAGGACGAAGTCTTTTTGTAAAAGTAAGAGACGACGATTTCATTTTAAAAACAGGCTGGTGGTTTGTGGTGTCTTGTATCGCTAATTGTTTGTGGATTGTAGCATGGATTTATGAATACACCTTACTGTCTTCAATATTCATTTTTATACTACTATTTGCTTTACTACAAATTGTGATTAAAAATAAGATGGAACTGGAAGACAAGCCTATTTCAGTCATTGTCTTTTTATGGTGGCCTTTTGTGTTTTATAGTGGTTGGATTACGGTTGCTAGTATAGCAAACGTGTCTGCAGTTTTAGTAAAATATAATTGGGATGGCTTTGGTCTGTCGCCAACATTTTGGACGCTTCTACTTATAGGTATAGCTACGGCAATAAATCTAGTAGTAACCTGGAAACGGAATATGCGAGAATTTGCCTTAGTTGGTGCTTGGGCTTTGGTTGCTATTTATGTAGCGAATAGTAATGAAAATATGGCTGTAGAATATACAGCATTAGGATCTGCTATACTTTTAGTGATTAGTAGTTTGTATCATGGGTATATAAATCGAGCAACAAATCCTTTTGTAAAACTTAAGGAATATTTTGATGGGAGGTAGGGTTTGTTATTGATTAATGAAATCTTCAAGATGTTTTTTTAATTGAATAGCTTTTTCTTTTGTCAATTGAATATTTTGTTTTGATCCATTTTTTCTATCTGAATCCGCCATTGAGTATGTTCGAATTTGAAAAAACTCATGATCGTGTATTATATCGCAAAGTACTTCGCCTTCTCTAGTATTTATCTTTCCAAATTGTTCGTTGATTATTTTGCCAATGATTGCCATAATTTTATCGTAATTAAGTTTTTAATAATACATCTAAATTTAAATTAATTGATTTGCAATTGCCTAATAATGAGGTGAATTTCACGTTGTTAATCTCGGTAGGAATATCTTTATTTTGAATTTTTGGAATTTCGACTGAATGATAGTATCTCAAAGATTCTTTTGCTAATTCGTAGTCGAATTTGACTTGGCTCATTTTATCAATATCTACTCCTAATGTTGAATAAACTAAAAGGTGTAGTTTTTCTTTTTGCCTAGGGAAGTTATTAATTTTATTGTTTATTCTACCTAATAAATCATTAATACTAAACCCACCGGCATTAATATTTGTAAAAATAGAAGCAATGATAATTTCTGTATCTTTTATAGGGTTTAGTTGACCTGAACTAAAATGATGGGTTCTCTCGTTTGTAGCAGAACTTTTTACTTCTAATCGTAATTTACCAAAACTGAAATCAAACTTTTCCTCTGGAATGCTATGCCAGCCGTTGATAAGGTTTTCTGGAAAATTAGATTGTTCGATTATAAATAATTCAGCCCAAAGGCCTTGCAATGATTTGCTAGGTGTTTCTTTAATAGCTTTAAATAGCTCAATAAATTTTCCGACCGTATGCTTTATTTTTTTATTTGTTGGATTTTGACCAAGTGATTTTATCAAAACTTGGCAAGTGCTAAGAAAAATACCCTTGACATCATCATTTTGACCAATATATGAGACAACAGAAAAGTTGTTATAAGTTAATTTTTTATCAGATTCTATTTCGCATTTAAGATTGTGGGACACTTTAATACTAAACAGGTTTTGATTTGCAATAAAAAAATCTTGGTTCTGTTCCGAAATGAATATTAAAAGACTTGGGTTATCTGCATAGTTTTTTGCTATTCTGTGGTTTTTATAGCCTGTAATAGCCTCAGCCGAATAAGAGTTTGAATTCTGATTTTTAGGCAATGGCAGTTTATCATATATTTCTTTTAAATCAATCATTAATTTTCGAGATTAATGATTGTGAAAGTCGAGCGGGAACCCATACTGCGATAGTGATTATTTTTTCGTGTTCCGTATCTCTAAAGTTAAGATTATGTACTTGAACTGTTACTGCGTCTTCAGATTTTATTTTTTCATCTCCAGGATATATGATTTCTCCAGTTCTTGGGTTTTTACCTTGAAATAACTGTTGAATTTCATCTTTTTTCAAACGTCTTGTTCTTGGATTACCTTTAGCAATTAAGTAAACAAAACTATCTTCTGGGGGAAATTCATCTGTGTATAAATCGATAACAGACTTTAAGTTTGTGTAAGTTGTTGAGTCTGTTTGTCTTGTAAATTTTAGTTTATTCAATAAGTCTTGAAATAATTCTTTTAAAGGAATTTT
The DNA here is from genome assembly GCF_033447105.1 of Formosa sejongensis. NCBI lineage: Bacteria > Pseudomonadati > Bacteroidota > Flavobacteriia > Flavobacteriales > Flavobacteriaceae > Formosa > Formosa sejongensis. The sequence goes on along the minus strand of NZ_JAWQUN010000009.1, from coordinate 75,092 downwards.
AGCTACAAGATGCTTTTGTTCAGGAGTTCTGTCTTTGTGCCCATCATCTTCTTTAAAAGCCAAATTATATTTTTCTTTAAAAGCTTTTATTACTTTTCTATTGCTTTCAATAATAATTTCACTATCGTGTGGAGCTCTAATTCTAACCCATTTATTGCCGAAAGTTGTCCTTGTTAAATCCTCAGAAAGCACGTTGGTTCTTGTCAACCTGAACATTTCATTTAGCACAAACCTTCTTTCCATTTCGTTCAAGTGTTGTCCAGAAAGTTTATGTTCTAATAGCTTTTTACGAATATCTTCTTCGTGATTTACGTATTCACTAAACAGATGAATATTTTCTGCATCAAGATATACACGACAATGACCTAGAAAGTCTTTTTTATAACCAAAGAAACGGGCTCGTTGTTGAATGGTGTCAGCATTACCAACTCCTTTACTTCTGGGCATATAAGTTATAGTCAACCCTTCAACCGTAAACCCTCGGTCCATAGCTTGTCCACCAACTAATATAAATGAATAATTACTATTCCAAGCAACAGAACTTCCTGATTTTGAATTTAACTGCTCTACAGCAGTACTGCTGATATTATAACCTATTGTCTCAAGTAACTCATCAAATGATTGAATACCTGGAGCGGTAGATTTTAAATCTTTGTAAGAATTCTTAAATTCTGCAATAACTTGCTCTCTACTTTCATTATCGTCTTTATATTCTAAAAAAACTTTTTCCCAAAAGTTTTTAATATGAATTACCCAATTATAATATGTTTCGTGTTCATCAACCAACCTAGATGGATGTACCATCATAGAGCGGTTTTTAGGATTCCCTTTTTTATCTCCATATAATCTTCCTGAAGTTACACTTAAAAAGAATATACGCATAGCTTCTTGTAAAGTTTCAGGAGCTTCTTCGAAAGAATTCTTCTCACTATAAATTTCGGAATAAGGTATTCGTCTAATTATAAAATGATTTTCTTGACAAAATGCACGACCACCAGTGTATTTTTTCCCTGGTGTAAGAAGTTGAATAAAGTTTGGAGATAAATTATCTAAAATATTTATAAATAATGGTGCTTGAGGTGTAGCAGTATATTGAATGAAAGTGTGATGTGGTAATATAGATTTTAGACTTCTAATTCGACTATAAATAGTACTCATCTCCTGTTCGGTATGTACACCAGACTCTTTAGCTCTTTTTGCATTGGCACTGGCTTTTGTGTTCATACTTGCCTGGTCTCCTTCATCATCAATAATCAAAGTTGGAACATTTGATAAATCAAGTTTTTTCAAAACAGACATTAAATTTCTTAAATGATTAGTTTCTTTCATTACAGTAATTAGTAATGTTTTTTTGAAACCTTCTGGTATGTTTTGTTTATTCCAATTTTGTAATTCTCTTTGAATAGTGTTTTTATCTTGAGGGTTTTTTATCGGGTCTTGTGGATTCTTGAGCATAACCCATTTTCTATGAAACCCTTGATTTATATCTAAATCATTTTGTAATCTATTAAAAGACTGATTAACTAGATTTGTTGAAATGCCTGCTAATAAGATAACTATTTGATAGCTGTTGTCTCTTGCTAAAGCCGTTAATGTTGTAAATGAAAGAGTTTTTCCACTTTGGACGTAGCCAAAAACTAAACCAGTATCGGTGTTCGTTTCATCATTAGGATTACCACATAATTTCATAATGTGATAAGTTTCTTCTTTGACCTTTTCTTTGGCATCTGCATCATCCCCAAAAATTTTATTCAATAACTTTTCTGATTCTTCACCATATTCAGGTGCCCAACTTCCATCATTTGATGAACTAGACATAATATTTATGTTTTCAGTTTTAGACATGGATTATAATTTTGATAATGAACCTAGTAAAAGGTCATTCATGTTGTTTCTTAACTCTGTTACAGGAGCTCCTGATTTTTTTACGATTATTTCGGAAAGACCTAATGCAACTACTAAACGCAAAACAGGTTCAATTACTTTGTGGTCGTCTCCTGCAAATTCAACCATAAATGGATGTGTAAGTGATAACCGTAAACCTATATTTTTATAAAACAAATCCTCATTTTGGATTAAGTGATCACCAACCTGAATTAATTCTTCAATTGTTTCATCATAAGATAATTCAACGTGGACCATATAATCTATATTAGAAATAGTCAATGGGAATTTTTTATAATAGGATTTTTCAACCTCTTCTAATATAGGCTCTTCAACTATGTTTCTTGTGGGTTTTGATGTAACGGTTTGAACATCATTCTCAATTCCTCCTTGAATTTTTTCAGTTGTATTATCAACTACTTTTTGAGATACTTTTTTATAGTTTTTGGCGCTTTCACGTACCCTGTATCTATCAGCTTGTTTTAAAATTGGTATTGAATTTTCACTTTCAAGTTCGCCTTTTAATAATTCTAAAAAAGCTTCCATATTATCGTCCCACTGAAAACCATCTTTTGTATGACTTACGTTAAAGCCTTCGAGATGTAGTTCTCCAAAAAGTCTTTTATATCTATGACTACCTAATGAACCAGATAAGGTAGGAGGTCTAAAGCCTTCATCATTATCTGCACTTCCCTCAATTACTCTTCCTCTTCGAAATAAAGCAAAGCCACTATCTTTAACAGACATTGTTTCCATAATTGCTATAAAACCTTTGGCCTTCAATTTGCCTCCATTATGGTCATTTCCAAAATCAAATTCAACTTCTTGCTTCCAGTTAATTTTTTCAGCATTTGGAGTTTCAAAATAAGCTGTATTTAAAATATTGGGAGTACTATATTCTAGTTTTTCTCCATTGATGTATAAATCTAGAATGTCTTTCTTGAAAAAGTCTCTATAAATACTCGCAAGATGTCTTTTTACTTTGCCTAGTCCTCTACGAATAGGCATTTTTTCTTCAATATCAAACAATGTAATCAAAGTATAATGAGAAATACGATTGGCTGCTTTTGTTTCTATTTGTAGTTCTTGAATTTTGTCTTCTACAATTTTTGAAATATCAAAGTTTACTTTGCGTTCAACAGTTTCGTTAAGGGCGGTTGTTTTTGCTTGCCATGTATTAGAAAACCAACAAGCTGCTGATTTCATACCCATTCCAAATTCTGATAGGCGAGTATTGTCTGGAGGTAATTCTGCTGTTCTAAATGCTCTTTGGTAATCTTTAGAGTGAATACCAGCGGCATTATCTTTAATCGTTATTTTTTTGTTATTTGTGTCGAATTCAATATCTACTCTTAATTTGAAATCCTTTCCTTCAATTTTCCTTAATTCATCTTCATTCTTTAAAAAACTATCAATTGCATTGTCGATAAATTCCGCTAACGCATAATAGGGTTTATAATTAAGGTGTTTTAAAACTGAAAGAATTGTAACACCTGGACGGATGTTTACATTATTCAATTCTTTCATAATCTAGCTCACTTGTTTTGTTAGAATTTATTTTATGTCCGTTTGTTTCTTTTATATTTTTAACAATATTTATTTCTTCTGGTTTGCCATTAATTAGTTTTTGAGCAATTAATTCTACAACATGTGCATTTACAGCATTACCAAGAGCTCCAAAACAACTACCGAGATTTTTAGGCAAAGTAATACCATTTAAAGATTGTATTCTTGCACCTTCGCTAGGTGTTATATATCTATTCTCCCAACTAATAATTGGTATTTGAGTACTTACAGTAACCAATGAAGGAAAGAAATCGGTTTTTTTTACTCTAACACCAGAACCTCTAAATTGTATTATATATTTTGATAGATCTCTTTCTCCACCTTGCACATTCCATTCAAATTTTTGCCAACTAGATACACCTAATTCCTTAATCCTTTTTACAACTGGTTCTAATTCTACTTTATACTTTTCATAGAAAGCTCTATTACTTCTAATATAATGCTTTTTCCATGTAGGAAATTGAATAGGTTTTCCAGTTTCTTTATTTAATTGATTTTTCTTTGCATAATTAGGCAAATTATTGAATTTTTCTTCTCTTGTCATTCCTTTAAGAGGAATTCCAAATTTTCCCTTTAGTCTTCCTAAAGCATTAGAAGAAGTTCTAAATGGTATTTCATCTTCAAAAGGATAAGTTGCTCCAAATTCCATACTCCAGATAGGAAAACCAGGTAAACTGTCTTGTAAAGGGATTTTACTGATAAATTCTTGCCATAATTGAATAACTGAAATTTTTTCATCTTCAAGTTGAGTTGCGTCAGTTGGATTTACATCCAAAAAATTTAATATCGAATCCGTAGAATTTGATCGATTTGGCCAAGAAAAATGTTGTAGGCCGTTTTTAGAACCAATTATAAATATCCTTTCTCTATGTTGAGGAATACCATATTGGTGTGGAGATAAAATTTGATCATCAATTATATATCCTAGCTTATTTTGAAGTTTGTCTTTAATATATTTCCATGTATTAAAATTATCATGGCTTTTTAAATTTCGGACATTTTCTAAAATAAAAAAATCTGGTTCATGATAATCAATAATCTCAACTAATTTATCAAAAAGGTTACCGTTCTTTTCATCTTCAAGCCCTAATCGATCTCCAGCTTTAGAAAATGGCTGGCAAGGAAATCCCGCACACAAGATATCAAATTCTGGAATATCAGCTATTTCAACCTTTGTAATATCACGATTAACAGGGATTTTGAAGTTTTTTTCATATAATTTAGCGAGATGCTCTTTTTTCTCACTCGCAAAAACACATTCATGTCCAAGGTTTTCAAGTGCTACATGAAATCCTCCTAATCCTGCGAATAAATCTATAAATCTCATATTCCTTGTGTAATTTTATCATTGCACCATTTTGATACTTCAGTTCTTAAACCAGCATCAACATTCTTTTCATATAAAAAATTATAAATTCTGAGTCTATCCAACAACATTCCGAAAGTTGAAGAGTGTTTATCCCATTTGTCGTTTTCTACATAATCAACCGTAGATATAGATTGTATTAAATTATCAGAATACCATTTGAAGTATTTTAGCCATCTATTCATTACTATTGCTTTTTTAGCTGTCCAATGTTTTCCAGCAGCACATTGCAAAAGAACATATAGGTTTGAACTCCTTTTATCGCCAAATGATTTATAACCAACCACATCAACACCATCATCTTTATATGTATAATGAGCAGGTAAAATTCTATCTTCAAAACATAAATTACCAATATCATCTAAGTATTCATTAAAACTTTTGCCTGCGGGAAAACCTAAAATAAAAACTTCTCCATTTAAAAAGTTTTTTAATGCATGGGCTGATATTTTTTCAAATAATCCTGTCCCGCCAGAATAATCGTTCGCTCCATTGAATGAATAATATAAGCATAAAAAATATTCTGGTATTTCATCCCAAGAAAAATTAGGAATAATTTTATTATTATCAATTTTATAAATAGGCTTTTTATACAAATTAGCTCTTGACTCTAGTATACCTATCCATTCATCAACTATAGTCTCTTCTTCCCCGCTTAAGCTACAAATCAAAGACTTACTTAGAGTTCTTTTGTTTTTAAGCAAATTTAATTCTAACCATTCAATTTCTCGACCAGTTTTAAAACCTATATATTCTGACATTATTATAGTAAGTTAGATTTTAAAACAGCAATTAACTCTTCTAATTCAGAAACTTGCTTTATAAGTTCTTCATCGTTTTTGTGTTTATAAGCAAATTGTAACGATGTTTGCATTGCTCTACTTGCATCTTTTAATTTTTTCGACAGATAATCTCGTTCTCCATTAGTTCTATCAAAAGCACCATCAATATCTTTATGCTGTAATAAAAAATCGATAGCCTCTTGCTTTTTTACAATGTTGCTTAATGTACTAGTTATTTTTCTAGAATCTGTTAAAACAGGTTGTTCATTAGTATCAACATTTCCATAAATCCATGTCAAAATATTTTTAAAATTATCATGCTTATCGGATGTAATTAGTTCTGAATCTAAATCGACTTTAGAATAAGCTTCTACTCCTAAATAGTCTCTTATAGATGAGGAATTATAAGCGACTGTTAATAAAGAAAATTTATTGATAATTGGTCGAACATTAAACTCCAAACTGTCCCTTGCTTCTAGAAATAACTTATATGTTATATACTGTTTTCTTAATTTATCTGAGCGATCACCAACAACTTTTTGAACCTGTTTTATTGAATCAGCAATTGAAAGTCCTTTTTCAAGTTCTTGTTCAATAACACTAGCTGTGTATGCGGCTTGAGCAAAAGCTTCCCATTTAAGTAATCCAGCAATATGTCTTACTCCTAAATAAGAAGAAACATCTTCTCTTTTTTCATAAATGATACAAGGAATATTTGTAATGTCATTTATTTTTGATTGATCATCTGTTTTTGGGTAAAACTTATCAATTCCTAATTTTTTTCTTAAATTTGTATCAGTTATAAGTTTTATTGCAGATGTTCTTCTATTTCCTTCAACGACTGTAAAGCTAATTTCATTATTATCAACTAATACCTTTAAAGCACTAGCTAAATCATCGGGATTTTGATATGTAGAAAAAGAGAAACTAGCAGGTATTTTATTAGGAACTACAATAATAGGTTCTTCATCAAAATAGCCGTTTTCAACCAATGACATTGCTACAACTTCAGTATCGAAATTTTCGTACAAAACTGATATTAAATCGAATTGAGTAGATTCATCAGGATTTTCCAAATACGGAACCAATCTAGGATTCTTTTTATCAACTTGAATTAAATCAATCTTAATATCTAATTGTGGTCTTCTATTACCTTTACCTGCAAAAGTCATTTGTTGTCTTTTATTTAAAACAAATATAAAGATATTATCTAATTATAGGTAAATCAAGAAACATAATGAATTTTTAATTTCTTTCAATATATCTAGCGGTTTTTCAGTACTGCATTGCGTGGGAATTAAACTTTTAAGAAGTTTTAAATCGGATTTAGTTAAAATTACACATATATACTTATAAGTGTATATGTGTAATTTTTTTATCAAAAAGAATTTATGTTTGATTCTTAAATCTTGGATGATAAAAGTGTCTATTTATTAAAATTATCCTTCAAATAGTTGATTATTCTTTAATGTGCCTCCAACCAATTATCACCAGTGTCTATTTGAACATCCAATGGCACCTCCATTACAAAGGCATTTTCCATCTCCGATTTAACTAATGTTTTAATGGTTTCTAATTCTGGTTTGTACACATCGAAAACCAATTCATCATGTACTTGTAACAACATTTTTGTTTTAAAATCGCCAGCCACTAATTTCTCATGAATATTAATCATGGCCAGCTTTATAATATCGGCAGCACTTCCTTGTATGGGTGCGTTTACGGCATTTCGTTCGGCAGCTCCTCGTACGACACCATTTCTAGAGTTGATGTCTTTTAAATAGCGACGACGTCCTAAAACGGTTTGTACATAGCCATTATCGCGAGCAAAATCTATTAATTCGCTCATGTAATTTCTTAGCTTCGGATAGGTTTTGTAATAGGTATCGATAAGGTCTTTAGATTCGCTTCTCGATAAATCGGTTTGGTTGCTTAATCCGAAAGCAGACACCCCGTAAATAATTCCGAAGTTTACAGTTTTTGCGTTGCTACGTTGTTCTCTGGTTACTTCTTCTAAAGGCACATTAAACACTTTAGCAGCGGTCGAGGCATGAATGTCTTCTCCGTTTTTAAAGGCTGCAATCATGGTTTCCTCCTGACTTAAAGCCGCGATAATACGCAGTTCAATCTGTGAGTAATCGGCAGCTAATAAGATGTAATCTTCGTTTCTAGGAATAAAGGCTTTTCTAACTTGGCGTCCGCGTTCTGTACGGATTGGAATATTCTGTAAATTCGGATTGTTACTACTTAAACGCCCCGTTGCAGCAACGGTTTGCATATAATCTGTATGCACGCGACCGGTAGACGGTTCTACTTGTAACGGCAAGGCATCTACATAGGTGCTCTTAAGTTTTGCAAGTCCGCGATAGTCTAAAATATGCTGAATAATGTCATGGTCTTTTGCCAAGTAAGACAAAATATCTTCTGAGGTTGCAAACTGCCCTGACTTTGTTTTTTTAGGCTTATCGACTAACTTGAGTTTACTAAATAATATTTCACCCAACTGTTTAGGCGAGGCGATGTTGAATTCTTCACCAGCTTCAGTAAATATTTTTTCCTGAAGTGTGGTAATATCGTTGTTTAAAGCAATGGCCAAATCATTTAAAAACGGCACATCAAGATTAATGCCTTCCAATTCCATATCGGCAAGCACGCGAAGTAAAGGCACTTCGATATCATCGAATAATTTCTGAGTATTGGCTTGGCCTAATTCGTTTTCAAAATGTTCTTTTAGTTGCAGTGTAATATCGGCATCTTCAACCGCATATTCTGTTTGTTTGTCAATGGGAACTTGTCGCATTGATAACTGATTTTTTCCTTTTTTGCCAATTAGTTCTGTAATAGAAATTGGTGTATAATTTAAATAGGTTTCTGCCAAGACTTCCATATTGTGACGCATATCTGGATTAATTAAATAATGCGCTAACATGGTGTCGAATAACTTGCCTTTAACCGTGATGTTATATTTACGAAGGACTTTAATATCGTATTTTAAATTCTGACCAATTTTCTGAATGTCTTCAGATTCAAAAAACGGACGTAATTGTTCTATTAACTCCTGAGCTTCTGTTTTGTCCTCTGGAAAGGGTACGTAAAAGCCTTTACCAACTTCCCAAGAAAATGCAATACCAACTAATTCTGCAGTCAGCGGATCTAAACCTGTCGTTTCGGTGTCAAAACATACACTGGTTTGTTTCATTAGATTTTTAAGAAACAATTTAGTTGCCATGCCTGTTTCTACACTCTGATAAAAGTGAGAAGTGTTTTCGGCGGTTTTCCTTTGGTTAGGGTCTTCTGTTACGGTTTCGCTCGAAACGACTGCCGCGCCACCTCCAAATAATGAAAATTGTCCAGCTCCAGCAGATGATGCTGTAGGAGCAACAGATTCTGTTTTTACTGCTGTATTTTCTGTAGCCGCTTCAGTTTGAACTCTAAATATTTTTTCAAAACTATCTACAAGTCGTCTAAATTCTAAATCTTGAAAAATGGCTTTTACAGCATCTATATCGGGATGCGACATTTCAAAATCTTCAGCATCAAAATCCACAGGAACATCCAGCATTATGGTTGCTAATTTCTTAGATAATAATCCAAGATCTTTTGCCGCTTCAACTTTCTCTTTCATTTTTCCTTTTAGCTCGTGTGTATTGGCTAAAAGATTTTCCATACTTCCGTATTGTGCTAAGAATTTTTTTGCTGTTTTTTCTCCTACACCCGGAAGTCCAGGAATATTGTCGGAAGCATCTCCCATCATGCCAAGAAAATCTATCACTTGCTCTGGGCGTTCAATTTCAAATTTTTTCAGAACTTCAGGAATTCCCCAAGTTTCGTATCCGCCACCAAAAACGGGGCGATACATAAAAATGTTTTCGGAAACCAATTGTGCAAAATCCTTATCTGGAGTTACCATAAAGGTTTGGTAGCCTTCTTTTTCAGCTTTTTTTGCTAAGGTTCCTATAACATCGTCTGCTTCAAAACCCTCTTTTACCATAATAGGGATATGCATGGCTTTTAAGATCTCGTAAATGTATGGGATTGCTGTTTTAATAGCTTCTGGAGTGGCATCGCGATTGGCTTTGTAAGCTTCAAACATCTCGACACGATCGGCGCTTCCGCCTTTATCGAAACATACGGCTAAATGATCTGGTCGCTCGCGTTTAATAACATCGAAAAGTGAGTTTATAAATCCTAAAATAGCTGAGGTATCTAATCCTTTAGAATTGATTCTGGGGTTTTTTATAAAAGCATAATAACCGCGGAAAATAAGGGCGTAAGCATCAACTAAAAAAAGACGTTTTTGTTCTGACATGATTTTGATTTTCAAAGAATGTCAAAACTACAAAAAAAGGCTTGTTATTCAGAATTAAAATCTAGAAGCAATGCTTTTGAAACTATATTTTAATGAAGTCTTGAAAATTGAGGATAATCGGGTTTAATTTCCAAAGAATGTAGGATGCTTTAGTCTTAAATGTGTATTTTTATTAACCCCAAAACGAACAGACAGGATTATGCAAACGAGTAGAAGAGAACTAAATAAAATTGAAAAACAAGAACGGATAATAAAAGCTTCTATAAGTCTTTTTTCTGAAAAAGGACTGGAAAACACGTCTATTAGTGATATTGTTGAGCTTAGTAATATTGGTCGTGGTACGTTTTATAATTATTTTAGTACACCCAAAGATGTGTTTTGCGAAATTCTAGACCGATTAAATTGCGAAATTAATTTTGAAGTTAAACAAGCTCAAATAGGAGTTACTAATGCTTACGATTTTTTATATGCGTCTTTTAAAGCGTATTTCGATTTGGTAAGCACCGAGAATATGATGATGTTTCATAAAAATAATCAAAATCAAATTCGGAGTATTTCTTATGGCAGCGAAAGTATTTTAAGTTTGGTGCTTAATATGCAAGAAGATTTAAAGCGTTTTACAGAAGTCACTTTTGTTGATGAAAAATATTTTAAAATGTTTAGTTTGGTTGCGATTTCTTCGGCCTCGGAATTATTTGTGTGTTTACACCATCATTATTTTGAATCGACTAAAGATGAGATGGCGCATTTTTTAGCCAAACTATTTGTAAGTGGTTTAAAAGAATACAGACCAATGAATGAAAACACGACTTTAGTAGATGAATAATTTTCAAGATATTTTCGATGCTCAAAAAGCAAATCAGTTTAATGTTGGAAATACTACGTATAAACAGCGTATTTCGAAATTAAATGCTTTAAAACAAGCGATAGAAATCGATTTTAAACAGCAGATTAGAGACGCCTTATATGCCGATTTTAAGAAGCCTTTTTTAGAAACCGATTTAACCGAAATTTATCCTGTTATTGGCGAAATTAAATATATAAAATCTGAATTAAAAGGATGGATGAGTCGCCAAAAAGTGACTACTCCATTGGCTTTATTGGGGGCGTCGTCTTGGTTTACTTACGAGCCAAAAGGTTTGTGTTTAATAATTTCTCCATGGAATTTTCCTTTAAATCTTACATTCGGACCTTTGGTTTCTGCTATTGCTGCCGGTAATACGGTGATTTTAAAACCTTCGGAATTAACACCACATATTACTCAAGTGATGAGTGAAATAATTACCAAATTGTTTCCTGAAAACGAAATTGCTTTGGTACAGGGTGAAGTTGAGGTCTCTACAGCATTACTAGAATTACCTTTTAACCATATCTTTTTTACAGGGTCGCCAAATGTTGGGAAAGTGGTTATGAAAGCGGCATCAAAACATTTAACATCGGTAACTTTAGAGTTAGGAGGGAAGTCGCCAACAATTATCGATGAATCTGCAAATTTAAAAGATGCTGCCACTAGAATCGCTTGGGGAAAGTTTGTGAATAACGGACAGACATGTATTGCCCCGGATTATATTTTAATTCAGGAACATGTAAAAGAAGAATTCTTGAAGATTTTTAAAACAGTTATAGATTCCTATTTTGGTTCGGATGCATCAAAATCTAGTGCTTATGCCAGAATAGTAAATGATAGACATTTTAAACGGCTTCAAAACCACATAGAAAATGCTAAACAGCATCATGCAAAAATAGAATTTGGAGGTCAAGTTCATGAATCTGAAAATTTTATGGCACCAACCATCGTTTCGAATTTACCTGAAGATGCCACTTTATTGCAGGAAGAAATTTTCGGTCCTATTTTGCCAATAAAAACGTATTCCGATATAAAAGAAGTGATAGATTATATCAACTCTAAAGAGAAACCCTTAGCCTTATATATTTACAGTAAAAACAAAAAGCAAACCCAGTTTGTTATCGATAATACTAGAGCGGGAAGTACCTGTATCAATACAAATGTATTGCAATACAGCAATCATCACTTGCCTTTTGGAGGTAGTAATAATAGTGGTATTGGGAAGTCGCATGGTGTTTTTGGCTTTCAGGAATTCTCTAATATGAGATCGGTTTTAAAACAACATACTAAAGGAAGTATCGAATTTTTATTTCCGCCGTATACCAATTTGAAGCAAAAACTAGTCGATTTTACTTTAAAGTGGTTTTAGTTTATTTCCATACTCACGACGCTGTATTTTGCGCTGTAATTGTCCATAATTACTTAAAATCAAATCTTTAACATTTTACTAGGACCGAATAAAATCTTAATATTTAATTTTATGCTTTAAATTAAACCTATGCTTCGTTGGATCATATTTTTTGCAGTTTATGTTTTTCTGGACTGGTATTCTTTTCAGGCTTTTAAATCGATAACAAAACACCGTTTTATTTATTGGGTGTATTGGCTTTTAAGCGCTTTGGTTGTAGGGAATTTCGTGTACGAAATGCTCCTGAATCCAAGTCATTTAAAAGTGCTTACGCATGCTAAAAGTTACGCTTTCGGATATTTATTAGTAATTCTCGTACCTAAACTAATATTGCTAATTGTACTGTTGGGTGAAGATATTTTTAGACTTCCCAGTGGCGTGTATCGCTATTATAAAAAAGACAAAAAGGATACCGGATATTTTCCAGAACGTAGAGCTTTTATAAGTAAAGTTGCCATAGGTCTGGCTGCTATTCCGTTTGCTGCTTTATTGTACGGAATGTTTAAAGGGAAATACGATTTTCGAGTTTTAAAATACACACTGAATTTTGAAGATTTACCTGACGCTTTCGATGGGTATAGAATTACTCAAATTAGCGATATTCACAGTGGAAGTTTCGATAATAGAGAGAAGATTGAATATGCTATAGATTTAATAAACGAACAAGAGTCGGATACTATTTTGTTTACTGGAGATATGGTGAATAATATGTCTTCTGAAATGATTCCTTGGATGGAAACCTTTGGCAGATTAAAAGCTAAAGATGGCAAATTTTCTATTTTAGGAAATCATGATTATGGCGATTATGTAGAATGGGATTCTGAAGCAGAAAAAGAACAAAATTTGGAAGAGTTAAAAACCATACAAAAGGAAATTGGATTCGATCTCATTTTAAATGATAATAGATATCTTGAAAAAGACGGAGATCGTATTGCCTTAATAGGTGTTGAAAACTGGGGAAGAGGGCATTTTAAAAAAGCAGGCGATTTAAAGCAAGCAGTCTCTAAAATAGATGCAAACGATTTTAAAATACTAATGAGTCATGATCCATCGCATTGGGAAGATCAAGTTATAGATGATGATTATCACTATCATTTAACTTTAAGCGGACATACACATGGGATGCAATTTGGGATTGAAATTCCGGGTTGGGTAAAATGGAGCCCAATAAAATGGAGATACAAATATTGGGCAGGCATCTATAAAGAAAAAGGGCAGTTTATAAATGTAAATCGTGGTTTTGGATTTTTAGGCTTTCCTGGACGTGTTGGAATTTGGCCAGAGATTACCGTTATAGAACTTAGAAAAGGTGCCGAAAACGCATAATTTAACAGAAATGTTATTATTAATATAGAATTGCTTATTTTTATATTACATAACTTGAGCTAACACCCTATTTTATTAGTTTTTTATAATTGTAAAAAGGAAGTTAGAGTTTCTAAAACGCACTCATAAACACTAAAATATGTCAAAATTTGGGGAATTAATAGATGTTAATATTCCAGTATTATTAAACTTCTTTACGGAGTGGAATGAACAATCTACAGCCATGCATCCTATATTGCGCGATGTGGCAGCTGCTCTTGGAGACAAAGCTAAGGTGATTAAAATTGATGTTGAAAAAAACAAAGATTTAGCCGAAGCCCTTCGAGTAAAGGGATTGCCTACATTAATTGTTTATAAAAATGGCGAGATGAAATGGCGTCACAGTGGTGAACAAGATGCGAATACCCTTATTGGCATTGTGCAACAATTTCTTTAAAAATGTAACGATTTAAAATCATAACCTTTCTTACTGAAATATTCTAAAACTTTAGGAAGTACATATTGCATGTTTTTTGATGCTTTTAAACTATCATGAAACACAATTATATGTCCGTTTTGGGTATTCTTAATTACGTTTTTTAAACAGTCTGCTTCCAATAGTTCTTTCTCCCAATCGAAAGAAATAATACTCCACATAATGATGCGATATCCACGTTGCATCAAAATTTTTGCTTGCTTATTTTTTATCTTTCCGTAAGGCGGTCTAAAGAGTTTAGAAGGGATGCTTTCAGCTGCTTTTTCAACATTTTCAATATAGGCTTCACTAGTGGTTTTCCATCCTTTTAAATGATTAAAAGTGTGGTTCCCTATTGCATGACCGTCGTCTATTGTTTTCTTTAGAACTTCAGGATATTTTCTAACATTATCACCAATACAAAAAAAAGTTGCCTTTGCATTATAGGTTTTAAGGGTTTTTAAAACCCAAGGTGTGATTTCTGGATTCGGACCATCGTCGAATGTTAAGTAGATGGTTTTTTTATCTAATAAAGGCATATTCCAAACGTAGTCTGGAAACATGCCTTTTATAAATCTTGGTGTTTTTACTGGTATTAAACCCATATTTACTCTACTGGTACCAAAATGCTATCTGTATTTGGTAGCATGTCTATTTCTGTAGGTTGTAGTGTTTCAGTTTGAGGAGAACTACCTCCATAAAAATGCTCGAATAACTTTAAATTATTATTAAATGTTTCCATTTCTGTTTTAGCAAATGCATCGTCGTAACGTAATAATACATCAACTAACGATTTGTAGCGTTCAATATTAGTTACAATTTCTTCAGCGATATCGTATTGCTTTTCAATTTTTAAAGTGCTGTAATACGCTAAGTTCTCTTGGTATTTTGTTGACACTTCTTTAAATAATTTTCTAGCCTTTTCGTCGGCACCAACTTCATAATAACCACTTATGTAGGGCTCTAAAAGTGTGTAATATCCAAAGTATTCAACAGGCATATTTTGCATTGCAATATCTGCAACTTCTTCAGCTTTATCTAATTTGTTTTCGTTGATTAACTGTTCCATTAAACGCGCCAAATTACCTCTGTAAGAAATAGAATTTTTACGTGTTTCTGGATCATGATAAATATCTGGACTACCGCTATTACCCCAATCCCATGCTTTTACTTTATCGTACATTAATTCGGAATCTACACGTCCCATATCGAATGGGTTGTTTCTGTTTACGGGCGTTCTAATTGGTACTAATTTGTAACACATACCATCTAGTTGAAGGTAATCTTTCATCCATATATAGTCGTCGTCTCCAAAACTACCTCCTGTAAAGTAAATAGGGCGTTTCCAATCGTTATTAGCAATGATATCTAACATCAACAATCTGTTTTTGTATAGCGCACTAGTATTGATTTTTAAATTGATTTCATCTACAATTTCATCAGCATCTTTTGCGGCTACAATACCGTTATCAAGCACCGTTTGTTTGTCTACTGCTATAGTCAGGTTTTCTACAGGGAAATAGTTGGAATTTTGAAGTTGAGAAGGATAATAACTCGGATCTTCACCTTGCATTTCTAAAATGTATTTAAATTTTGTTTTCGGGTTATCACTACTTACAAAATTTATAAAATCTTTGATACTCATGGTGTCTTTCGAAACCAAACGCTTCATTATATAATCCCGAGTACCATAACGATATTGCTCGTGAGTAAGCTGAGAAGGAATAGGATCACTCTCGTAAGCTTTACGTTTCATCTGGTCGATATACCAATCTGTTTGGAATAAACTTGTGTTTACAATACGCACATCTGTACGGTAACCTTCAATTTCTTGAGCGTACCATAATGCAAACGTGTCGTTATCACCGATGGTAAATAATATGGCGTTTTCGGCACAAGAATCTAAATACATTTTGGCCATAGAGCGCGCTGTGTATTTATCAGATCTATCATGGTCATCCCAATTGTTAGACGCCATAATTCCAGGAACAAGGACTAAGCAGGCTAAAGTGATTCCAGGAGCTAAAAGCGGAGATTTTACGTGTTTTTTTAGTGTTTCGAAAATGGCATATACTCCAAATCCAATCCAAATCGCAAATACATAGAATGAACCTACAACCGAGTAATCACGTTCTCTAGGTTCGAATGGTCTAACGTTGGTGTACACTTGTATGGCGACTCCTGTAAAAAGGAAGAATACAAATAGCACCCAAAACATTTTTTTGTCTTTATTGAATAAAAAGAAGAGTCCTAGTAAGCCTAAAATAAATGGTAAGAAATAATACGTGTTTCTTGCTTTGTTATTTTCGATATCTGAAGGTAAGTTGGTTTGTGGCATGTCTAAATGCCATTCATCAATAAAATTAATTCCACTTAACCAATTTCCGTGGTCGTCGTATTTTCCTTGAATATCGTCTTGTTTTCCAACATAATTCCACATAAAATAACGCCAGTACATATAGCCCAATTGATATTGGAACATATAAACCACATTACTTGCTAAAGACGGTTTTTCAATGTCTAAATATTGTCCGAATTGCTTTAAAAAGCTATTGTAATCTTGAAAGTCCACATTGCCTTGTGCTACATCGTTTTTAAAATCTGAAACAGAAGTACGCAGTTGGTTTTCCATCTGGTATTCAGGTTTTAATTTAAAATCCAAATAACCGGTAAATAGCATGTAATTTTCGGCATGTTCAGAACTCCACATTCTAGGTAGAATTGAGGCATGCTCAGAATTATAATTTTGCTTAGCACGTTTAAAATCGTTTACAATTACGTATCTTCCTTGAGCTTCATCCTTTTCGTAATTAGGCTTATCGTCTACATACGGATTGTTTTCATCTAAACCAGCATACTGATCTGTAAATTGAGGACCGTAAAACAAATGTGTTTCTGGATACTGTTCTAAGTTATAATAGGCAAGTAATTCACGAGCATCAGATGGGTTGTTTTCGTTTACAACCACGTTAGCATTTGCTCGGATAGGAAGCATGATCCAAGAGGAGAATCCTATAAAAATAAATAGCAAACAAAGGGCTAAAGTGTTTAAGTGAATATAGCCTTTCTGACGTGTATATTTTAAAGCGAAATAAAAGGCTGCAATAACAATTATCGCTGCAATAATAGTTCCTGAATTAAATGGCATTCCTAAAGAATTCACAAAAAATATTTCTGAAGTACTAAAGAATTCTAGCGCATTTGGTAGTAGTAATTTAAAAATGAATAATAAAATAGCTACAGCAACCACATTTGCTACAATGAAGTTTTTAACTGTAATGGTTTTATAATTCTTGAAGTAGTATATAAGTGCAATACCAGGAATAGTTAATAATCCCATAAAGTGTACACCAAACGAAAGACCAATAACAAAAGCAATTAAAATAAGCCAACGGTTCCCGCGAGGCGAGTCCATGTCCTGTTCCCATCGTAATCCTAGCCAAAACATCGCGGCCATCATTAAGGTTGCCATTGCGTAAACTTCAGTTTCAACGGCATTAAACCAAAACGAATCAGTGAAAGTAAATGCTAAACTTCCTACTAAACCACTACCAAGAATAGCCATTGATTTAGATTTTGAAAGCGTTTCATGTTCAGAAATTATTTTTTTTAATAATAATGTAATCGTCCAAAACATGAATAAAATAGTGAATGCACTAGCTACTGCACTCATTAAATTCAGCATATAACCAACTTGTTCAGGTTCTAAAGCAAACATAGAGAAGAATGCACCAAGCATTTGAAATAAAGGGGCTCCTGGTGGGTGACCTACTTGTAATTTAGCAGATGTTAAGATGTATTCTCCAGCATCCCAGTAGCTTACGGTTGGCTCGACTGTTAGTCCGTAGGTTACTAAAGCGATAGCAAAAGCAAACCAGCCTAATATGGTATTCCACTTTTTGAAGTTGAATTGTGTCATGAAATTCTTTGTTTATTCGGTAAGGCGAATTTAATAATAAATATGTAACAGTGAAGCGTTTTATATAAACCTTAGTAAATAGATTAAAAATATTTAAAAAAAAGTTTGCGTGTATTGTGAAATGTTCTATATTTGCACTCTCAAATTAATGATGGCCCATGGTGTAATTGGCAACACGTTGGTTTTTGGTACCGAAGAGTCTAGGTTCGAGCCCTAGTGGGCCAACAACAAACCCCAATCTTGAAAAAGGTTGGGGTTTTGTTATTTTTATAAGTTTCTGAATGTCTGTAAGCCTAATGGGTTACGCTGATTTCTTTTTTTGTGCCATTGTATTTATTGATTCTTTGTGAGTGTTAATTTGGAGTTGTTTACACTGTATATGTAATAGGTTGTTACAGTAGTAAAGGCCTACTCAGTCAAATAGATTAACCTAAACTATATTTTATAACCTTTCATCCATCATAAAAAGATAGAAGTAATCGCTACTGCTGCAATTAATAACAGAATTAGAGCTAGAACAAAAAGAAACGATCGTTTTGTTATTTTATCCTTCTGAAAAATATAATCCCGAGTAGGGTTGTTTTCTTCTTTTACAAATTCCGTGTTTATATCGTTCTCTTTATCGTGTCTGCTTTTAGGTGTCATGATGTTTAGGTTTAAAATGAACTTAAATTTAGTAACTAAACTCGTGTTCAATTATCTTAAACACGTTTATTAATGACGCAATGCATTACCTTACATTTAAAGGCTCGTAACTTCCAAATGCAAAACTATTAATTGTACATATTATTAACCTTAATATATAGTCTGATGTTTTTTTTCGTGTTTAGTCTTATAATTACAACATCTAGGAGATTTAGTTTGTACTTATATATAAGTTTTGTGTGCTAAAATTATTTCTTACTATTATAAGAAACATCTCTATATTCTAATTTTGGCCAAAATAGACGTTTATATCTACGAAAATCTACGTCAATTCTATAGTGGGTTTCTTACAGAAGTTAGTGGGGCTATGCTATTGGTGAGCATTCATACTGTACTTGTGTAACGAAATACTCTTGTCACCTTAATTGTGGCTTAAGATATTATATTGTAACTATTAGAGCTTCTAATTGTTAAATTATGAGATTAAGGTCGTTTTTTTAATATTTCTATAATTTTTATGGATTTTAACATAAGAATAACATATATTAGCCGTGCCAAATTGGTTTACCAGTCTAAACTACCAGATTGGTAAACCACGTTTAATAATTTAATAACCAAAACAAATTACAAATGAATTTAAAAACTAAACTAATTTTAATGCTAGGTTTGATTTTCAATCTATCATTATTTGCACAGGATGGATACCAATTATCCGGTACTGTAACTGATGCAACTAACATGCCTGTTCCAGGGGTGAATGTGCATGTAGACAAAACTCAGAAAGGAACTGCTACGGACTTCGATGGTGTTTACCAATTAGATGTTACAAGCGGAGATATTCTTCATTTTTCGTATTTAGGTTATGTTACTCAAACAATTACTGTATCAAATCAAAAAGAACTTAATGTTGTTCTTGTAGAAGATGCAAGTGAACTTGATGAAGTAGTCGTAATTGGTTACGGTACTCAAAAAAAGAGTGACATTACAGGTGCTGTATCTTCAGTTAAAGCTGCAGAATTAACAGCGTATCCTACATCAAACGCAGAACAAGCACTTCAAGGTCGTGCTGCAGGTGTAGTTGTTCAATCTAATAATGGTGGTGAGCCTGGAGCTCCTATCGCTATTAAAATTAGAGGTAATACTTCTATTAGTGCAAGTAGTAATCCCCTTATTGTTGTCGATGGTTTTGTTGGTGCAACTATGCCTCAAGCAGGAGATATTCAATCTATGGAAGTTTTAAAAGATGCCTCAGCAACCGCTATATATGGTTCTAGAGGATCTAACGGAGTTGTTTTGGTGACAACTAAAAAAGGTAGAGCTGGTAAATTAAGTATTGAAATTAATACTAGTTATTCTCTTCAAAATGTTACAGATCACTTAGACTTATTAAACGCAGATCAGTTTGCAGATTACCAAACAATAATCAACCCTGATTATGTACAAGGTCCTGCAGATACAGATTGGCAAGATTTACTTTACCAAACAGGTAGTATTTCAAATACTCAAGCTTCTTTCTCTGGAGGAAGTGACGATATTAACTTTTATGCGTCTACAAATTACTTCAAACAAGATGGTGTTGTTATAAATTCTGATTTTGAAACTTTAACTTTCCTTTCAAATGTTGATGCACAAGTAACTGATAAATTAAAACTTGGTATGAATATGTTCGGTAGTAGATCGAATAAAGAAGGAGTTCCTACACAATCAACTGGAGATACTGCTAACGGTGGTGGTGATGATGTTGTGTCTTTAATGTTTAGATTCATGCCAGATTTACCTGTACAAAATGCAGATGGTACAAATTCAACGAATACTATTGGAGATAATATCGACAACCCATATGCAGTTGCAACTGAAGCTGTAAATGAAACAACTACAGATAGATTTAGAGCAAACTTATATGCAGATTGGGATATTGTAGAAGGACTTAACTTTAGATCTACATTTGGTTTCAGTACACTTAATCAGACTGTAGGTACTTTTAGACCATCTACATTAATTATCACAGATGGTGGTTTAGGCGGTAAAGCAACAATAGATCAGTTAACAACTACTAATGTGTTAAGTGAAAACTATATAACTTATAATACAGAGTTATGGAAAGGTAATTTAACGTTATTAGGAGGTTACTCTTATCAAAAAGAAACAACCGAAAGATTTTCTGCAGGTGCAACAGGTTTCATTAGTAATAGTTTTTCTTTCCATAATTTAGGAGGTAGTGAAGTGTCTTTAATACCTACGTCTTCTCTTGTAGTACAAGAAATTCAATCTCAATTTGGTAGATTAAATTACGACTGGGATGATAAATATTTATTTACAGCTACAGTAAGACGTGATGGTGCATCTAACTTTGCTAAAAACGAAAAATATGCAATTTTCCCTTCAGGTGCTGTAGGTTGGAAATTATCTAATGAGAACTTCTTAAAAGATAATCAAAGTATTTCTAACTTAAAATTAAGAGCGAGTTACGGTGTAACAGGAAACCAAGCTATTGATGCTTATGAGTCTTTCGCAAAACTTTCTACTCTTTTCACTGTTATTGATGATGTGGTTGTTGGTGCAGTTGTTCCAGATCAAGCAGCAAACGATAATTTAAAATGGGAATCTTCTTACCAAACAAACCTTGGTTTAGATTTAGGTATGTTTCATAACAGAGTTTCATTATCATTCGATTACTATAACATAGATACAAAAGATCTTCTTTTAGCCGATGAAAGCCAACCAGAATATTTAGGGTTCTTAACATTAGCAAGTATTAGAAACGTTGGAGAAATTAACAATAAAGGTTACGAAATTTCTTTAAATACGATAAACATTACAAACGAGAACTTTACATGGTCTACAAACTTTAACTGGTCTACAAACAAAAACACTGTTGTGTCTTTAATTAACGGTATAGATGTTTTCCAAAATGCTGCACCAGGTTACTTTAGTGTTGCACGTACTCACGTTTTAAGAGAAGGTGAAGCTGTAGGTGTTTTCTGGGGATATGACTATCAAGGTGTATACCAAGGAGGAGCTTTACCAGAAGGTACTGCTGTTTTTAAAGGCGCACAAGCTGGAGACCCATTGTTTAGCGATTTAGCAGATGAGAATGGTGTTACAGATGGTGTAATTACAACTAACGATCAACAAATAATTGGAGATCCTAATCCAAATTGGAATTTTGGTTTCACAAACACATTTACATATAAAAACTTTGATTTAAATATCTTTTTCCAAGGTACTTATGGTGGAGAAGTTTTTAACCTAACAGATGTGCAATTATTTAATGGTGATTCTAATGCAACTACAGAAGTGTTAGATGCATGGACTCCTGATAATACAGATACAGATATCCCACGTGTTGTAGGTAGTAGAGGTAGAGAAATCTCTTCTCGTTTTGTTGAAGATGGAAGTTATGTTAGATTAAAAAACTTAGCAGTAGGTTATACTTTTCCTTCAGATTTAGTTGAAAAAATGGGAATAGATAATCTTAGATTAACTGTTAGTGGACAAAACTTATTGACTTTCACTAAGTACTCTGGTTTAGATCCTGAAGTAAGCTACTTTGGTTCTGGTGGAGAAAGTGGTGGAGACAGTAACACAATGCAAGGTTTCGATTTTGGAAATTACCCAACTATTAGATCTGTGAATTTAAGCCTTAATTTAAGATTTTAATAATTAATTTAAAAAACGTATAGAATGAAAACATATAAATATTTATTTTTATTGATTGGAATATCAATAATGGGTTGTTCGGATCTAGAAGAAGAGCCAGTAGGATTATTAGCTCCTGAAAGTTTCTTTGCTACTTTAGAAGATGTGCAAACAGCAGTTAATGGTTCTTATGGTCATATGTCTCACAGATATTTTATGTCTAGAGAAATGTCAATGCCGCTTATGTTACGTAGCGACATGGTAGAACTTAATGAATTTGTAACCAATGCAGAAAGAGTTCAGTTTGACCAAATAGAAGTATTAGCAGATAACGCAAGTATTGCTCAATATTGGCCAAAAGTGTATCAAATTATTGGAGCTGCGAATCAAGCTATTGCTGGAGCAGAAATAGTAGGAGGAGATCCTTCTGAAGTTAACCCAATAGTTGCTCAAGCACGTTTTGCGAGAGCTTTCGCATATTTTCATTTAGTAAGACAATTTGGAGATATTCCTTACCTTGATGCACCTGTAACAGATATTCAAGCAGCAGCAACTATTAGTAAAACTCCAGCAGCAGATGTTTACGCAAACATTATTGCAGATTTAGAGTTTTGTCAAGAATGGTTACCAGAAACACAAAGTGCAGCATCTATTCCTGCTAAAGCAGCAGCAGAATCTTATTTGTCTTTAGTGTATTTAACTTTAGGAGATTATCAGAATGCATATAACTATTCTAAAATGGTAATTGATAATGAAGGCGCTTACGGTTTAGGTTTAGAGCCAGACTTTCAAAATTTATTTAATGATAATGAAGAAGCTTCTCCAGAACCAATTTTCGAAATTGACTTTAGTTCAGTTACAGATGGTGACCAAGGAAGAAATTATCAAGGTCCATACACAGGTATTAGAGCAAATGAGAAATACGACGACGGTGGTGGCTGGTCTGTAGAAGTACCTTCTATGGCTGTATACGATACTTGGAATGACCAAGATTATAGAAAATCAGTTAGTTTTGATCCAACTGGAGTTTTTGGAGGTGAAGTACATTCTTACGAAGATTTTACAGATTTTTATACTGCTGGTGTTAACAGACCACACATTGCTAAATTCAGCCGTTATGGAGGTTTACAAGGTGGAAATAACAGAGGTAATGAGCAGAATTATATCATGATGCGTTATGCAGAAGTATTATTAATTGCTGCAGAATCATTAAACGAATTAAGCCCTGGAAGCACAGAAGCAGAAGGTTATGTAAACCGTGTTAGAGCTAGAGCTAGAAATGGAGCAGCGGGTAGTACTCCTGGTGTTTTTCCTCCAAACGTTTCAGGATTAACACAAGTTCAATTTAGAGAAGTTGTATTAGATGATCGTAGAATAGAACTTGCTTTTGAGTTTAAAAGATGGTATGACATTGCTAGAAGAAAAATAGGACCAGAAGTGTTTAGTGCAGCTGGATTAGAAGGATACAGAGCATTCGATCCTAATAAAGATTATTTATTCCCATTACCGGTGAACGAATTAGTTAGAAATCCAAACTTATTGCCTCAGAACCCTGGGTACTAATTTATTTTTAACGAAAAAACATAACGTTTAAAACGTTACGTAATTTGATTTAGTTTTTAAAATAGAATACTGGTCTAATCTTAGACCAGTATTTTTTTTAAAAAAATTTAAAATTTAGGACAAAATAATTGATAAATCCTGAATAAAACGACGTTATTTTTGTTGAATACACATCAATTTAACAAATATTAAATATGAAATTAAGTTTTTCAATTAGCCAACCTTTCCCAAAATGAAACCGGATACAAACAAATTAAAAGACAACCCAGAAATTCAGAATATAATTATTTCCCAAATAAAGGAGTTTATCAACTTAAAAAATTTGGAATTAGGAGATAAACTACCCTCACAACGTGTTTTAGCAGAAAAGTTTAATGTAAGCAGACGCCATGTTGGAGAAGCCATAGAAAAACTCGAGTTTTATGGCGTGCTAAAATCTGTTCCACAATCAGGAACATTTGTAGAAAATATAGGTCAAACCGCTTTAAACGGTATTATTGAGGATATTATAACTTTAGAAAAACAAGATTTTTTGTCTCTAGTCGAAACGAGATTAATGTTGGAGACAAAGGCCGTTTGTTTAGCGACCAGAAGAAGAACGGAAGACGATTTAAATAATATTGAAACGACTCTTAATAATTATAAAGTTAAAGTTTTAAATAGGGAAGATGCATTAGAAGAAGATTTACTATTTCATTTAGCTATTGCCAAGGCATGCGGAAATAGTACCATTAATGCTTTAATGTTGCAAATTACCCCTAAAATTATTTCTGTTTTAGAAGATACACGCGTTTGCGATGTAGAAGTGAGACTTAAAGAAGTCCAAAATCACGAAGCTATTTTTCAAGCCATTAAAAATCAAGACACTCAGCTAGCTGTAAAAGTAATGGAAGTGCATTTTGAAATGCTTATTGCTTTTTGTAATAATTTCGAAAAATAATTAAAAGAAGTTTACCATAGAATTGTTAGTCTTTTCTATTTAAGATATCCGTTTTAGGAGCGTTTAATAGGTCGTTAAAGTCTCTTTTAAATCGTTCTATTTTATCAAAGTCTTTCTTAAAATCTATACGAGTTTTTATCTATTTAATTCCTAACTTGTGGTGTTATACATGGGTTTTTAACGAAGCCATTGTATATAAATATATTTTGAAAATGCACTGTAATTTTACTATAATGTATAGTAAATAATAATTTCGCAACTTCTTATATTATTCTTAAAAACAGTAAAGTAGTGTTTAGTTTATTGTGTTTAAATACAATTTAATTTTTAAATCATTCAATTATATATGGCAGCAGATAGTTTATCATTTAAAGACAAAATCCAAAAGGGTTTAAAAGATTTTGGACCAGCATTTTTTATAATAGGTTACGTCGTTGGTACAGGTAGTGTAACTTCTATGGTCGTTTCCGGTGCTAATTACGGTTTAAGCCTATCTTGGGCCTTATTACTATCTTGTTTTTTCACCTATTTTCTTCTTATTTCAATAAGTAAATTAACCATAGTTTCTGGAGATACACTAATGTATAATTTCAAAAAAGCATTTGGAAAACCCGTAACTATTTTCATTATAGCCGCATTAGTAGTTTCAATAGTTTCATCGGTTATAGGTGTTATGGGCGTTGTTGCAGAAGTTACTATGGAATGGATTTCTGTAAGAACATCAATCTCTTTTCTTAATACGCCTAGTATTGCCGTTTTCTTTATATGTCTTTTAATAAGTCTGTTTTGGACAGGAAAACATGAGAATTTTATAAAAGCCATGAGTATCATGGTTGGTTTTATGGCACTTTCGTTTATTGCAACAAGTATCATGGTGGTAAAAGAAACAGGGACTAATTTAGTCGATTTCTTCCCTGAATTACCAAAAGGAGATAACGCAGGTCTTGTTATTGCCGGAATAGTTGGTACAACAATGGCAGGTGTATGTTTAGCATCTAGAAGTATTTTGGTGCAAGAACAAAATTGGGGAATCGCGGATTTGAAAACAGAAAACAGAGATGCGATGTCGTCTATGGTTTTGACATTTTTAATTAGTCTTGCGATTATGATTAGTGCAACAGGAACACTCTATTTTCAAGGAATTCAAGTTGATGATGCTACCGATATGATGAATGCATTAGGACCTTGGGCAGGAGATTTTGCTTTAACATTATTTACGCTAGGGATTATTGGTGCAGGGTTATCATCTATATTTCCAAACCTTTTACTTTTCCCTTGGTTAATTGCAGATTATACCAATACTAAACGAGACATGAAAAAACCATTATTTAAATTTTTGGTGGTTTTAGTTGCTTTAAGCGGAATTATTGTGCCATTCTTTGGAGGTAAACCAGTTTGGATTTTAATAGCTTCCCAGGCATTAAGTCCGTTTATTATGCCTTTAATAACACTGTTTTTAATAATTTTGTTGAATAGAAAAGATGTCATGAAAGCATACAAAACAAGTATGTGGATGAATATCGCTTTAGGAGCAACATTAATTTTCAATATCTATATGTTGTATGTTGCCATAACCGGATTTATGAGTTATTTCTAATACGATAATCTCTTTTAAGTAAATAATTTACAATTTTAGTTTTAATATAGAATCAATAAGCATGAGTAAAGACTTACAGCAATACGCACATATCCCACTTAAACAACTTTCAAATAGAGTTTGGAGAACGTACGAGGGAGGAGTTTTAATTGATAAATGGAAAAAAACGACTCCTGAAATTGATGGCGCGATGCCAGAAGAGTGGATCATGTCTACAGTTACAGCACGTGGGAACGGCAGACCTGAAGATGAAGGATTATCTCTTATAGAAACCCAAGACGGAACACTTTCTTTAAAAGAATTAATTAATTCTAATCTAGAATTATATTTAGGTAAGGAATTGGCCGACAAATTTGGAACAACAGGAGTACTTATTAAAATGTTAGATTCTAAGGAACGCCTAACAGTTCAAGTACATCCAGATAAGGAATATGCTAAAACAGTTTTTAATTCTGAATTTGGTAAAACTGAATCTTGGTATGTGTTGAATACTCGTGAAATAGATGGCGAAAAACCTGTCGTTTATATGGGATTTAAAAAGCACGTAACCAGAGATGAATGGAAATCTCACTTTGAAAATCAGAATATTCAAGGGATGTTAGATTGTCTTCATAAAATTGAAGTTAAACCTGGAGATGCCTTTATGATTTATGGAGGTGTACCACATGCTATTGGAAGTGGTTGCTTTTTAATGGAGGTTCAGGAGCCTACAGATTATACTATGCGTGTAGAAAAAACAACTCCAAATGGCTTAACTATCGGACCGGAACTTATTCATCAAGGTGTTGGAGAAGAGAAGATGTTAGAGTGTTTTCATTACGATAATTACACTTTAGATGAAGCCTTAGAAGCTTGGAAAATCACTCCAGAAATTCTTGAAAGTTCAACTGAATTTACTCTAAAGACATTATTCAATACAAAGCATACAAATTGTTTTGGTTTAAGTGAATTACTCTTAGATGGAACCCATACGATTAAAGGAAATTCATGTTTTTATGTTGCCGTTATTTATTCAGGTGAAGGGACTATGAT
Organism: Formosa sejongensis; assembly: GCF_033447105.1. Taxonomy (NCBI): domain Bacteria; kingdom Pseudomonadati; phylum Bacteroidota; class Flavobacteriia; order Flavobacteriales; family Flavobacteriaceae; genus Formosa; species Formosa sejongensis. Next base: position 47,815 of record NZ_JAWQUN010000009.1, on the reverse strand, counting down.
TTGTAATAATCAAGAATATACTTATAGTCAAGGCGATGAAATATTTATTTCGGCTGCTATTTCAGAACTTACTTTTAATTCTAAAGAGGCGTCGAAAATATTACTTTGCTATCCTCCAAGTTAGATTTTACCTTTGTTAAAACATATAGAAAGTAGTATCTTTTTTTACATAATAAAAACCGTTTGTTGTTTAGCAAACGGTTTTACTTTTTTAAGTTTAGTGTTACAATTTTATCAACATAACAATTTTATCAGAATTCAATTATAATTTCAAATAGGATGTCTTATTTTAGATGTTTCATTTTGTTTCCGCAATAACTATTCATAATATCCCAAATGTATAAATTTTACTTTTTTATTCTCTTATTTCTTTTTGTTTCAACTGTTATAAATGCTCAGAAAAATCATGAATATGAGGGTAGTCCAAAAGATACCACTACCAATGTATACTTTAATACAACTGTAAAAGATCCGTATCAATGGATGGAAAATCCTAATGATTATCGGTTACAACTCTGGATAGAATCTCAAGAAAAATTAACTAATAAGATTAAAAATAAGTATCTAAAAACCCTAGACTTAAAAGCTCAGATCTCTGCGATGTATTATGGAGTTAGAGAAAATGAAGTTGACGGGTATATCGAAAAAGATAAGGCGCTTAAAAGTAAATATGAATTTGAATATAAACTACAAAGCACGAGTCGATTTCCTGATTTAAATTACCGCGAAGGGGACAAAGGAAATTATAAGACTTTAGTCGATATAAAAAAGATTAGTAATGCTAAAGATAATAACGTAGTCATAACGGGATATAATGTTAATGAAGATTATGATTTAATTGCTGTTACTATTTCTTACAACGGTAGCGATTGGCAAGAGATACTGTTTTTTGATTTAAAAAATAGGCAACAGTTTCATAATTCACTCAAATATATTAGAGGGGATGATGTCGTTTGGGACGAGATGAATTTGTATTATGAAAGATACGACGCGCCTAAACCTGGCAGAGAACTTTTAGATCACGCCACGGGAAAGAAATTATACTATCATAAGTTAGGATCTGCTCAAGAGGAAGATGTATTATTATTTCAAAATAATGATGTTTCTGATGATGGGTTTAACTTTTTTGAATTAGACGATAAATTGTTTTTTTATAGTGCTTTTACCCATAAAGATGAGCTGTACAAATCGCTTATGGTTGCAGATAAAGACTCCACGATATTACACCCTAAGAAATTTCTTGTTTACCCAAACTCAAAGACTATTAATGTTCGAATCGAAGAAGCATTTGGCGATAAAATACTTTTAAGTACAACTTGGGGTGCTCCAAATGGGCGAGTACTATTAGTAAACCTCAATGCCCCGAATAAACCTATTGAAATTGTTCCGGAATACGATGTGGTTTTAAGGCATGTAAATAGATTAGGCAAAGATAAGTTTGTATGCGTGTATAGAAACGGAAATAGTGACCTTGCCTTGTTTTTCGATTTAGAAGGAAATTTATTGAAAAAAATTGAGTTCCCAGAAGGGAAAAAGGTAAATGATTTATATGAAAATGATGAAGATGCAACCCATACAGATTTTAAGGTGTCTTCTTTTTATCATCCAGATCTTACTTACCAATTAGATTTAAAAGATTTAAGTTTTAAGCCTAGTGCTTCTATTTCTGTCCCTTATAAACCGGAATCTTTAGAGACGAGATATGTAAAGTATAAATCTAAAGATGGTACTGAAATTCCCATGTATATAACCTGTTTAAAATCGACGAAATTGAACGGGAAAAATCCAACATTACTTTATGCATATGGAGGTTATGGAATGACGGTCGAGCCTGCTTTTGATGAATCTAAAGCCTTGTGGTTATTGCATGGTGGCGTTCTTGCAATTCCAAATGTTAGAGGAGGAGGTGCAGAAGGTTCAGACTGGGGTTTAGAAGGTAGACGTTTAAAAAAACAAAATGCGATAGATGATTTTATAGCTGCTGGCGAATATCTAATTTCAGAACACTATACAAGTAGCGAACACTTAGGAAGTAATGGCGGTTCTCATGGTGGTTTATTGGTCAGTGCGGCAGCAATACAAAGACCAGATTTATTTAAGGTGGTTGTTGCAGAGGCTGGTGCTTACGATATGTTGCGGTTTGAACAGTTTACTGTAGGTTCTGCAGCAACCAATATTAATGAGTTTGGAACGGTGTTAGATATAGACGATTTCAATAATCTAAAATCCTATTCTCCAATGCATAATATTAAAGAAGGTGTGAAATATCCTAATTTTTTATTGATGACAGGAGAAAGTGACGATAGAGTACCACCTTTACATACCTATAAATTTTTAGCAACACTACAGGAAAAGGCAAGTCCAGAATCTTTATATCTTATGTATGTGGTACCGGGAGCGGGTCACGGAGGACCATTAAATGTGAATGATTGGTTCGATAAAATGCTATATAAATTTGCCTTTTTGTACGAATTCCTCAATTAAAATACAGAGACGTACACAGCGCGCTTTAATATTTTTTTTGAGTGTCCGCTATGTGTTTAATGAAGTAATTTAATTAATCTTAGTGTCAGATCGAGCGGAGTCGATATCGTATGTATTGCTTTTCAAATCCGCTGAAATTGACACTAATAACGATTGTGATTTAATACGGATATACATCATATCTTTTGAAGTTGATTCAGGCGGACTTGTTTATAAGACTAATTCTTTAAATAATCGATGCACCGTTTTTTCAAGATCATTACACATTCCAGGATGTGGTCTCGAAGTTTGTATGGCAGAACTTCTAATAGCCGTTAACCATCTAAATCGCGAAGGAATATCCATAACTGCTATTGGGCCACCGTTTGCAGTTCCGTGGGCTGTGTTTTCAAAAGCAATCATGTATTTCTGTAATTGATCGATATCAAAATCTTCAGCAAAGCATTTTATTTTTTCAGATGGAATATCATGTAAAACGGTTATAAATTTATACTGTTTACTAAACAGTATAATCCCAATATTTATAAATTCTTCGCGCTCCAATTTAGGAACAACACGAATTACAGCATATTCATATAACTTAAGTTCTTGCATGTTCAATTTCATTTACAAAAATTTCTGAATGAGCTAATCGCGTATTTAAAAAATTGAAGTAGACATCTCGAATATCATCCGGACTTTCTTCTAAGCCTTCCCACTGTAGCCATTCATCCGGAATAGTAGCTACTATGTTTTTTAAAATTTCTGGAGTTAAAAGGGCTTTAAATTTAGTGTCTATTTCTTTCGTTTTTGAAGCTTGTGGTAATAGCACATGATCTTTTATAAGTTTAAACGGACTTTTAGCGGCTTGTTCCCAATTGTTCCAGGAATGATGAAAATATAAACATGCACCATGGTCTATAAGCCATAGTTCCTTATGCCAAATTAGCATATTAGTGTTTTTAAACGTACGATCTACATTGGTAATAAAAGCATCTAACCAAACAATTTGCGAAGCTAAAGTGTCGTCTATGGTTGTCACAGCTGGATCAAACGTTATGGCACCAGATAAAAAATGCAAGGCCAAATTTAAACCTTGACTGCCTTGTAATAAATCTTGAATTTCCTCATCGGCTTCTGTACGTCCAAATGCTTCGTCTAAATGTGCAAATACTAATTCTGGTAATTGTAAGTGTAAGGCTTTCGCAATTTGTCCGCCAATAAGTTCGGCGATTAATGCTTTTGTCCCATGTCCTGCACCTTTAAATTTTAAAACATATTTAAAATCGTCATCAGCTTCGGCTAAAGCCGGTAAAGAACCACCCTCACGTAAAGGTGTAATGTAACGCGTAACATGTACATGTCTTAACTCAAAATTATTTGTCATAGATTAAAAACTAGTTTGCAAATTTAGTAATAAGTTAGGCAGAATTCTTATTTCGATTAGACAATGTATTATTCTAAATTATTCTAAAACGGGTACCCAATAGCAAAATTGAAAGTCGTTTCTTTATACTGAAAATCTATACGTTCACCTTTATCGAAAGCCGGATCGCTAATAGGTGTTGCAAAATCGAAACGAATGACAAATCCTTGAACATCTACACGAAGTCCGACACCTACACCAATCCCTAATTGTCTCATAAATTCTGAAGTAAATTTACCGCCTGGTTGTGCTTCATTTTCTATCGAATTCCAAACATTTCCGGCATCTACAAACAAGGCGCCTTTAAAGTAAGAAAAGAGAGGGAAACGGTACTCTACGTTTGCTTCTAAGCTAATATTTCCGGTCTGATCTATGTAATTATCTTCACCTTCAGAATCTTCAGAGCCTTTGTAAGTTCCTGGGCCTAAAGAACGAATTCTAAAAGCCCGTATACTGTTAGGTCCACCAGCAGAATATTGTTTTATATAGGGCATGATTTCCGAATTTCCAAAAGGTAATCCGTAACCAGCAAATACTCGAGTTGCAATTGTTTGTTCTTTTTTAAAATTAAAATGATAACGTAAATCGATATCGGCTTTCGCGTATTGGGCATATTCTAAACCTAAAAAGGTTTGGTTGCCAGCATCATTTTTTGTTCCGAATAGGCTTATAAAGTTACCTGCAACGTCCAAGTTTACATTCGTGTAAAACTGATGGCTTTTTTTTGTGTCGACCATTTCGTTATAAGTAAATGAATAGGTTAAACCTGCTATAAATTGCTGTTCGAAACTACTTTCTAGAAATGGATTTTCTTCAAGAATTTGATCAAATTCGGGTGTTGTTTTTATTAAATTAGTGTAATTAATAGATATCGGAATAACCTCATGGGTTATAAATCTATTTTCTTTCCATATATATCCAAATTCTGCCGTCCCGGAAGCTAGCGTATACATATCTGTTCGGTTTAAATAATTAATTCCTAAACTTGTTTTCGTTTTAGGAATGGAGTATTTAAAGAAGTCGTCTCTGATTTTAAAAGGAATAATGACACGTGGGAAAATCAATTCTGAATTTAAGCCTAAAGATGTATTACTAATTCCTTTTTGGCTCCCTCCTCCAACTTGAAATTCGTATCCAACATTGGCAGAAAGACTGAAAATTTCACCTCCACGGAAAATATTTCTATTGTTATACGCTAATTCTAAGGCAGGACCAGCAAAATCATTAGACTTTGTTACGGCTTGAACTTCTGCTCTAATCGCTCTTTGGTTTAATGGCGATAGATAAATATTTGCATCTAAAATACCTAAAGTGTCTCCATTAATACTATCTCTTTCCTCGTATTGAATATTAACAAATTTGTATGTGCCAATAGTCGATAATCGTCTAGCCGTATTTCTTGATTTAATAGGACTGTAGTAATCGCCTTCTTGAATTTTGATATATGAATCTAAATATTTAGGCTTAAAAAAAATAGTGTCTTGTATGTAGTTTTTATTATTAAAACGCGTGGTTTCTTGTTTGATGCTGTCGTTTTCAATATCGTGATCAGGATAAATATTGATATTTCCAACTCTATAAGGGATTGCTGATTTCTCTGGAGTCGCATTTTTTAATCTGACATACAAGTCGAATTGCCTGTCTTTATAACGTGTCGTATCTGCTTCGAAAATTAGAAAATCGGAGTTGAAATTATAGTATCCAGCTTTTTTTAAATCGGCATCAATTCGTAAACGTTCGGTTTTTAAATAATCTAAATCGAAACGAATACCAGGTTTTAATTCCGTTTTACTCAAACTTTTTTTAAGTTCTTCAAAAATAACTCCAGACATTGAATCGACCTGATATGTAACCATCGTATATGGCTGTTTTACATCAATTGTATAGTCTACACTGGCCTCTTTTTTTTCTTCATTTTTTACAATTTCTGAAGATGCACTGCTATAAAAGAAGCCGTGGTTTTCTAATCGGTTAACGAGTATATCTTCAACATCAAATGTTTTTACCGTCGATTGATAAACGGGTTCTTCTCCAATTTTTTTATAAATCCATTTGTTGATAAAATTGGACTTTTTGTTCTGCATTTTATAGTAATAATACAAACCGAGATACATGCCTAAAACTTTAGAATTAGGAACTGGGCGTATGGTGCTTTCTAATTCATCTTTAAGTTGATCCTTGTTTTTAAGAATTGAATCTGATTGTATTTTTACATGAGCGCCTGTGTATAATAAATTATCCTCAGGAATATGTTTTGTTATACTACAAGCTTGTAATAGCGCAAGTGTTAGGATTACAACTATAAAATTGCACCACTTTTTAGAACATGTTATGTCGTTATGTGTCTTCAAAATCTTTATTTCGTTGTTTCCTTTTGTTGAACTTTAGAATCTTCTTTTGCTGCTTTTTTATCTGCCTTAGCTTGTTCTTTTCGGAGTTTTTCTTCAGCTTTTTCTTCGTCTGAATGCAATATAGCTTTCCATAATTCTCTGAACGTATTAAATTCTCTAGTAAAAATTAATGCTAATCCACTTACAATAGTTTGGCCGTCTATAACGGATTCGTATTCGTTTTCCTGAAAAGCTCTCAGTCTATATTTTCCGCTTGGAGTAATTAAATATTCTAAACTTATATCACCTAGTAAAGGTGTGTCATCACCTGAAGATCCACTACCTTCAATATCTACTTCGCTACCAACACGAACAATAATACGGTCGTTAAAGAGCTTTTTCTGAGCAGCCACATCCAATTGTGTGCGCTGTTCTGGAGAGTCGCCTTGATAATCGGTATAACTATTTAGACCAAAATCTAATTCTAAACCTGTACTTCCTAAAAGTTTATTCGAAAACATATTAAGTTGGTCGGAAATGGCATCGTTTAAATTATCTCTGGCAATAGATTCAAAACCACCTGTACTACCATCGCTACCAGCTTCAGGATAAAAACGCCCCATAACCAATAGTGAAAATACTTGTCGATTTAATTCACCTTCTACTTGATTAACCTGTTGCAGATATCCATAAACTTGTCCACTTATGGCACCACGATCTTGTTCTGGCATATCTAAATTAAACGAAATTTTAGGATGCATAAGTTCTCCGTCTATATTTAAATAGACCTCGAAGGGTAATATTTGTTTGTATTTGTTTTGAACAGAAGGGTCGGAGCCAGAAATTTGCGAAGCCATTAATGGCGATGCAGATGCTTTAATGTTATACATAGCCTGAACATCTAAATTGGCATCTAACGGATTTCCAGACCAGGTTACACGACTGCCGGGAACCAATTCGAATCTGCGTTTTACAAGTTCGTACAAACTCATTTCATAGTGTCCGCTAGCAACAGTATATACTCCAGAAAGATTTATACGTCCATTAGTGTCCATTCTAAAAACAAAATCACCTTCACCAGAAGTTTCAAAATTATCTCCTGTAGATTCGTCTAAAACCAAAGTGATTTTGGCTTCTTTAGAAACTGAAAAATTCGCCTTTATATCAAAGCCCGTAATATCTGAAGTTTCTTCCTGATTTCGTGTTAAAATAGCATCTGGATTATCGCGATTTACGAAAATAACAACCCCATCTCGTTCTTCAATATTTACTGCTGCAGATGGCATTACATAAGAGACGTTAGTTTTAGGATTTACATCTGCATTAATGGTAATTACAGGTACGTTTAGGTCGCCTTTTATAGAACCTTTAGCATTAAAAGAAAGTAAACCGTATACCATTTCGTTTTCTTCTTTAGTAGCATTTAAAACCTGAAAGTCTTCTGCGTTTACAGTTAAATCGAATGTTGGGTTTATGAAATCTTTTGTGCCTACTAGACCGTTTAAGACAAAAGTACTTTTGTTTTCGTCTTTAATAGTGAAATCAGAGAATCGAATTCCGGAGTTGTCTATGTTTAAGGTCTCATTAGTAAGCGAGAATATACTGTTTAGTTTGGTGACTTTAAGTTGAGCATCATTAAAAACTAAATCGCCATTATATTGAGGTTCTTTAAGTGAACCACTAATTTCGAAATCACCACTAAAAGCACCAGAAGTTTCCGAGATTTCGCCAAGCGAGAGTCCTTCTAGAGCTTTCATTTTAAATTCATTTATAACTAAATCTACATTTAAATTCGAGTCGGTTTCCGATGCAGAATAATCACCTTTCATATCTAAATCTACATCGCCACTTTTTGTTGCTAATTTGAAATTATATTGTTTGCTCGTTTCAGAATCACCAGACAGTGTTAATGTTCCAAAATTGGTGTCTAAAACGTTAAGTTTCTCGATTGATAAATCTGCTAAATATCCTCGATTATCAAACGGGTTTTGTACCGTGAAATTTCCATTTAAAACACCTTGTGCTAATTTTTTTTCAGGGTTTAAATAGGCAAGAAAATCTTTGATATCGAAGTTTTCGAAAGCTATTGTAATTTCATCGTTACTATTGGCTTCATTAGATGTGTTTGAAAATAGAACCGATTCGTTGTTTTTACTAAAGCTAAAATTATTAAAGTTTAACCTGTCTGTACTATAAATTATAGCATTGTCGCTTGGCATTTGCCAGGATTTTTTGTTAACTATAAGGTCTTCTGGGAAAATATGGAATGTTAATTGGTCCTTTTGGCCAGTGATTTTAGACTTAAGTTGCATTAAAACCTCATCATCGTCAAAAGCAGACATATTTAAATCCATTTCATGATTTACCAGATTTCCATTAATACGTGTCTTTTTTATAAGAACGGGTCCCGCTTTTACGTCTTTAAATCCAAGGTCGAAAACAAATTTTTCAGGATCGGTATCTATTGTAAAAGCCAAACTGTCTAGCTCGTTTCCGCCATAATTTATATGAGGTGCTAAAATTTTTGCATTTAAAAGTTTTTCAGTTTGATTAAAATTGATGTCAATATCAACAGTATCGATATTTTTTAGATTAGGAAGAAATACATCGTTTAAAACAGGAGCTTCACTAAGTTTTCCTGTTAATTTTAATTGTACCGGTTTTTGGGTTTCAGTTTGGGTAGAATCTAAAAAAAAGTAACTGCGAATATGGTCTTCTAAAGCTTTGCTAAACGTTTGCGGATTGGCGTTAGAAGCCAATTCTAAACTCAATAATTTATTGGTAATGCTAACATAAGTCGTATCTGTATTTACATGTGCATTTGCATTAATATCGCCCAATAAATAAGTGCTATTATTATATACAATAGTGCCTTGGTCTATAGTGCTTGTTAGATCAAAAGCTTCTGCATTTCCTTTAAAATCGGCATGTAGTTTTAGTCCGGCACGGATATCTTTTTGTACAAAACCTAAGGCCTGTAAGTCTATACCAATAATGTTTAAATCGGCTATGATTTGAGGAGAAATACTATCTAGAACGACGTCTGTCTGTAAGTCTATATTTACGTTTTGATCTTTGTATTTCGATACAACTTGTCCTTTTCCATTAACCAGTTCTCCAGAAATAGGAAGGTTTACGATTTCGTAATTTTTTAATTTAAAACTAGAAATCATCGCGTCTAATTTTGCATCTATGTTATTTATAGACGAGCCACTACCGCTAGCTTTAAGTGTTACATTTAGTGTTCCTAAGTTTTCGTTTTGTAAAAGTTCGTTTAGTTTAAAATCTTTGATTTCTATGTCTGAAGTGAAATCGAGATCGTTTTCGCCATTATAACTTCCTTTAAGGTTTGCAAGCCCTTGGGAAGATTTTAATTGCATTTCTGTTTTTATATTCTGTAGAGTGCCTTTAAGTGTCCCCGATAAAGAGATGCTGTCTGGTAGATTTATTCCCAGATCTTTTTCGTTCACAAACTGAAGTAAATCAGATTTTAAAGTAGTTGCTTTAAAAGGCGAAATATTTAACTTTAAATTGTCAGGGTCTGTTGCGTTTTCTATTAATCCAGTAGCAGAAATTTGTGTGTTTTTTCCCCAATTTAAAGATGTGTTTTGCAATGTAATTGAAGATAAATAACCACTACCGTTTATTTGCCCAGTAATTAGTTTATGACTTAAACTATCTACGTAAGCGTTGTTTTTTAAATCGGGTTGAAAGCGATACACATCGTTTATGTCTAATTGAATAACAGGAAGTTTTAAGTCCAATTTAGATGCTTCAGGTGTGTTTGCTAAAGCAGAAATCTCCGGATAATCCAAACGTGAATTTCCTTGAATTTTAGTGTTGTTTAAAGCAATATCTAAATCTGATATTTTTAAAAACTTATCGGTTGCTTCTAGCTTTAATTTACCTTTTTTAAGATTTAATCCAGAGCCTTCATTAAACGAAAAATCTTCTAAATTTAAACCCGCAGTTTTATCTTTTAAATATATATTCTCAGCATTAAAAATGAAATCATTCAGAAATAGTGCATCTGCTTTAAATGTGTTTTTTACAGGCTTGGTATTGTTAACAGTGTATATAAAAGTGTTATTTTCTAAATTGATTCGGTTGACTTCTACTATTAATTCTGGCCATTCAATTGTAGTTGTAGCGTTAGGTGTTTCAGCTTTTTCAGTTGTATTCTTACTAGTCGTTCTAAAGTTGATTTCAGAATTATTCAATCCAATATCTTCAATAGAAAAATTGCTTTTTGGTAAATCTATAAAGGCATCTTCAATATAAAAATCAGAAATAATAGTATTCAAATCCAAACCATCTTCTAGTGATGCATAATGCGCTTTTACATTTTTAATTTTAAAATCTTCAAAACCTAAATAAGGTAAAGTGGTAGACGTTGTATCTGTAGACGGAGGAACAGGCGACTGAATGTAGTTAATTTCAGAATTAGAAATTAAGGTGTTTGAAGTTCTGAAATCCATCGTTTCTAAATTGAATGTGTCAAAATCTAATTCAAGTTTCCCTATCTTAAAATGACTATCGATCCCCAGAACAGCATCGTTAAAAATGATATTAAAATCTTTTAAATTAATAGCGCCAATAATAATACTTAGTGGCTCACTAACAGCTTCGGTTTCGGGTTGCGGTGTTTCTTTGGTTGCAAAAGCATCGATTAAAAATTGGAAATTATAACCAGAAATGGAATCTTTTCTAGTGATATTAGCTCGTAATCCTTCCCAATCTAAAGTTTCAAGTCCTACGCCATTTCCTTTGATAATAGGCCAAAGTGGTAAATCTGCTTCAACCGACTTGGAGTAGATTAAGGTGTCTCCTTTGGTATCTTCTAAATAAAGGCCTTTTAATTTTATATCTCCGTCTAATGTGATGTAAAGATTGTCAATCTCTACAGTTGTATGTGTTTTATCTGAAACAAAAGAAGTTGCGTAATCTACAATTAAGTTCTGTCCCCAAGGACTTCTTATAAATAAAACAAGAGCTATAAAGCATAAGAATAAGACAATAAAGAGTGTTCTTAAGATTTTTAAGGCCTTAAGCTTCTTAGATGGTTTTTTAGAATGTTGTTTTTTTTCTTCCAAAGTCGTTTTTATACAGCATTCAAAAATATCACAATTAATTTACTTAAGTTGACGCAATCAAATTTTTAAGTTTAAATGATTGTCTAGTGATATCCAACTTTAAATGAATGCTGCTAATCGAAGATATCTTCATTTTTAAAACTGAAATAAACAAAGTTCTAGATGCTTTTTAATACCTTAGTTTACATTCAATAAGTATAAAGAAAAACAAACTTAAAAACCTTATTATGATTACAAATAATTTATATGATAATTTAGAATTTAAAGACGATAAACCAGCTGTTAGTGTGCTTTTTCAAACTGCGTTTAGTAAAGAAATCCGGATCTTATTAAAAAAAGGTCAGTTAATGAAGGAACATAAAGCACCTAAGCCTATAGTTGTTGAATTGTTTGAAGGCGAGGTAGAATTTGGAGTTGAAGGAAAAACATATGATTTAAAAAAAGGAGACATCCTAACCTTAGATTCTAATGTGCCGCACGACTTGTTGGCTAAAGAAGACAGTATTGTAAGATTAACGCTTTCTATTCAAGACACTGTTGAACGTGTTGAAAAAGTAATTGAATAAGATTAAAACCTCGTTACATATATAAAAAGAGCATTCATTTAGGTGTGAGAAATACTTGACATATTGTTTTTTAATTTTAATACAATTACGATAGGCTGATATTTAGGTTATTATATTTTATTTCTTTTTTATCAAATAATAAACGCAACCTTTCCCCGTTCGTAGTATCTATTAAGAAACATAACAAAATTATTATGAAAAGATTTTTACTGATTGCCATTTTATCAATTGCTGTTTTCTCTTGTGACGAAGACGATAACGACTGCGTAGATACTGTATTTGTAACAACAAGCCTTGAAGAAGTATACGGTTGTGTAGATACTGAAAACGAAATGTATGTCCCATCTGCAGCAGAAAATACATATACAGTTATTACTAATCAAGCCGATTTTGAGAGTCAGGTTGAAGGAACATGTATGCCAGAAATCGATTTTGAAATGTACGATTTAATCATTGGAAACTATGTGTTAACCTCAGGGTATTCTAATATTATTTATGAGCTATCTGAAGATTGTGATTCTCAAGAATTAGAATTAGATGTGACTTTTAACATTACTGACGTTGCTGTAACTCAAGACGTAACTTACCACGTATTAACTCCTAAACTTGAAAATGTTGCAGGTTTAACTGTAGATATTGATGAGGAAGACTAAATCTAATCTTTTTTTTTAATTAGATTCTTTTAAGTTTTAAACCTGTTTTACGATTTCCAAATATGGGAATAGTAAAACAGGTTTTTCTTTTTAAAGACGTATCGCGTAATGATTTTTAATATTTTAATTATTTCTGAAGTAAATTCATAAGATATTACATATTTTCGTTAGAAAGCAATTCTATTAAATATGAAAAAATCAATTGTGTCTTTCATTTGTTTTTCAATCACTTGTATCGTTTTCGGACAAGATCGAACGGTGGTAGATAACGCCTATGTTTCAGATTTAATTTCGCATTTTAAAAAAGATGCTCGTGGCCCGTATCGCGATATTCGCTGGTTTTGCGATAATGGGACTATAAATATGCCAAAAGAGCCTTGCGAAGATGGAGGTGTACAACACGCTCGTTACAAAGAAGATGTAATTGTTTTAGGCCAAAAGAGTCATGTGTATTTAGGTCAGATTCTGGCATCTACAGAGAAAGAAGATTTCTGGGATCCTGTTAATAACCATTCGCGTATAAAACAATACATGGTCGAAAAATACTTGAAATCTGTAGACGATGGTTGGATTAACAGACGTGCTCAATTTTATCGTGGAGCGATTCAGGTAGAAGATGAGGAGGCTTGGGGAAAAGCATTTTTTAGTTGGTTACTTGAAAATGATGATTTCATTTTAAAAAATTTTTATTTTATCCGTCAATCGGTTAAAGATATACCACATTCAGAAGACACTAATGTGGCTCAACTTATGCGCAGCCAGTCTAAAGTTTTGGCAGAAGAATTTGAACCTTTTATGAATCTTAGAATTAAAATTCATGGCCAACCAGAACGTTCGGATATTGTGAAAGTTGAGCAATTTAAAAAAGATCAAGCATCTAAACTAACACCTAAATTAAATACAGAATTAGATAATTTGGTAAAAACCATGGGTGAGTATTTCGAGCCTGTTCATATAGAAAATTTGGTAGCTTATTTGCCAGTAATTACCAATACAGATATAAAAACTAAATTACAAGAATTTATTACATTCTATAAAGCTGAAACTGTAGAAACAAAAATTGAAGGTTCGGCTGAAACCATGTGGTATATTCGCGAGCACATGTTAGAAGAAAAATCGGCTGAGGGACGTTTAGCTTTATTCGATTTATCTTTAAAATTAGAGTTGTTAATCACGAAGCAAATAAACGATTACCCCGAAGCAAACTTAAAAGATTTAATAAGTAAAGTCTGCTACTTAAGCACAGCATCGGCGGCATCTGGTTATACCGAAATGTGGGAATGGCAAGCGATTAATGGCTATTTAGCCGAAACAGAAGATTCATCATTAACGTTAGAAACATTGAATTCTGTTTTGGAAGCTGCTCGGAAGCAATTGGAGTGGGGAACAGGAATGAATAGTGCTGTTTTTGGAGGAGTGGTAACGCTTTATGAAGGTTTCGAGCCATTAGTACACGGCTTTTTAGATGATAGAATTCGCGGATCGGTTGCGCTTCCTTTAGGAAACAGCATTGGGAAATTAGGAACGTTTATTACATCGGAATCTTCATTAAATAATCGTGTTTTAAATTTAGATAATCAGAGTCATATTCATGGTTTAAATCCAGGATATGCCAAAGGAGAATTAATAGTTGTTGAAGGCTCTGGTGAAAATTTAGATGTCAATCCGAATAATATTTACATTTTCGAGAGACCACCATCAGATTTAAAACCTATTGCAGGAATATTAACCGTTTCCGAAGGGAATTTAGTGTCTCACGTACAATTGTTAGCGCGTAATTTGGGTATTCCAAATGCGGCGATTTCATCGGATAATATTCAAGAATTTAAAAAATATTCAGGAGAAGTTGTGTTTTATGCGGTATCTAATAAAGGTACTGTAATTATGAAAAAAGAAAGCGAAATGAGTGCAGACGAACTGCTACTGTTTTCTAAAGCAGAACAAAGTCATGACATGATTACGGTTCCGGTTGAAAAAATTAATTTGGACAGAACAACCATTTTAAATTTAAATGAAGTAAATGCTGAATCTTCAGGAATTTATTGCGGTCCTAAGGCTGCTAACCTAGGAGAGTTAAAAGAAAATTTCCCAGATCATGTTGTAGAAGGTTTTGTTATTCCTTTCGGAATTTTCTTAAATCATATGAAGCAAACCATTCCAAACGAAAACACAACCTATTGGGACTATTTAAATAGTATTTTTCAGGATGCACGCCAGATGAAAGTTGATGGGAAATCGGAAAAAGAGATAGAAGATTTTCAGTTGGCAGAATTAAGTAAGCTTAGGGTCTTAATTATTGAAATGCCACTTTTAGAAAGTTTCGTAGCTGATTTAGAAAATAATTTCGAATCTGTTTTAGGGACAGAATTAGGTCAAACATCTGTGTTTCTAAGAAGCGATACTAACATGGAAGATCTAAAAAGTTTTACAGGAGCGGGTTTAAATTTAACGTTGTTTAATGTGTTAGAACGCAATAAAATTATTGAAGGGATTAAAGCCGTTTGGGCATCGCCATATACAGAACGCAGTTTTAAATGGCGTCAGAAATATTTAATAAACCCCGAAAATGTATATCCTTCAATAGTGGTTATTCCTGGTGTTAATAACGATTTCTCTGGAGTTATGATAACCAAAGGTGTATCTACAGGAAATACAGACGAAATTACGGTTGCTTTTAGCCGTGGTGTTGGAGGAGCTGTAGATGGACAAGCTGCAGAAACATGGACAATTAAGAATGATGGGAATTATAATTTAATTTCACCTTCTCGCGAACCTTCATATTTATCGTTGCCAACAACAGGAGGAACAACACGAAATGGGACCACTTTCGAATCTCAGATTGTTAGTCCGAATAATATTAAAGCAATAAATGATTTCAGCAAAGAATTAGTCGAAAAAATGGCTGCAAAGGGTATTGACGGCCCATACGATGTAGAACTAGGATTTAAAGACGAGAAAATCTGGTTGTTTCAAGTGCGTCCGTTTGTTGAAAATAAAAAAGCAAAAAGTTCAACCTATTTAGAATCCATTACACCAAAAGTGAACCTTAATAAAAAGATTTCTAATTCTACCACCTTATAATTATGAAAAAAATAATCTTACTTGTAGTTGTTTTAGCCTCATTTGGGTTTTCAGCGAATCATTTTTATCCTATAGATGGCTATGCTTTAACTGGAATTAAGCGTTTGGCTTATTTAGAGCGTGTAAAGAATGGTGAAATTAAGAGTGATCGTCTTCCGCCGGGAGCTTTTTATCCTTTAGATTCTATTCGATTAAATTTAGTTGATAGAAAAAATGAATTAGGGAATGACTTAGAGGTTAATGAAGCGCTTCAGAGTCGTATTGAAGGACTGTTTAGAGGATTGGATAAAAACTATTCTATAACAGTTTTAGACATGACGAAAGGACAACCTATACGTTTTGCGCAGTATCGAGAAGCTGTAGGTTATCAGCCAGGTAGTGTTGGTAAACTTGTTGTTTTAGCTGCTTTTTTTAATCAGCTATGTCAAATTTTACCTGGCTCAAGTTTCGAGGCACGCCAACAGTTGTTAAAAGATAAAGTTGTTACAGCTGGAACTTGGGCATTGCACGACCATCATACAGTGCCAATTTATAACTTAGAAACTCAGAAATTAGTAAAACGTACTGTGCGTGCCACAGACGAATTTACGTTGTATGAGTGGTTAGATAATATGGTGTCTGTGAGTAATAATGGTGCTGCGAGTGTGGTTTGGAGAGAAGCTTTATTAATGCATGTATTTCAGGGCGCATACCCTAGTTTAACTTTCGAAGAAGGCGAGGCGTATTTTAAAAATACACCAAAAAGTGAATTGTCTAAAATGGCAATAAATGTTGTGAACGAACCTTTAAGAGAATTAGGAATAACTGAAGATGAATGGCGTTTAGGGAAATTTTTTACCGAAGGTGCAGGGCAATACATTCCTGGGCGAGATGGTAGTATAGGGACTCCAATTGGATTAATGAAGTTTATGGTCGCACTTGAAAAAGGAGAAATTGTAGACGAAAATTCGAGTCTAGAAATGAAGCGTTTGTTATACATGACCGATAGACGTATTCGTTATGCCGCTTCAAAAAAATTAGATAGTTCGGCTGTTTATTTTAAATCGGGAAGTTTGTATTCGTGTGCTAAAGATAAAGGCGATTGTGGGAAATATATGGGAAATGTATATAACTATATGAATTCGGTTGCTATTGTCGAGAAGCCTAACGGAACACGCTACGCCGTTTGTTTAATGAGTAATGTGTTACAAAAAAATTCGGCTAACGATCATTTAATGTTAGCTTCTAAGATTGATGAAATTATGGATAGTAAAGACCATAATTAAGGGGCGTTCTTTAATATGTCTAATGTTTGCTTTGCTTGATTTCTAATATTTTCACTGCGATCGTTTAAAACCATTTGAACCAACGGAATAAAAGTTTTTCTGTTGGTTTTTTCAATTAAATATAATACCGCATGCTTAATTTTTATGTCGTGTCTTTGTAGTAAAATTTTATAACATTCGGTTTCAGAATATACTTTTAAATTTAACTTACTAATAACTACATCAGAGAATTCATTATGGAATAACGCAGATTCTGCAATCGGAATTAATTCGCGTTTTAAATGATAATCTAAAATATTATCTAAAAATTCGATGGCATTTATTCGTTGCTCTTCTTCGCCGTGAATAATGATTTCTAAAATAGGATCAATTTCATTTGGTGGATATTTAATACCTAAGAATTTAAAAATACGATGTAATTGGCGGTCTAAACGTTGCTCTAAAATTTTCATCAACCCATTTCTAGCGTCATCTTCTTCCGTTGTGTTTTTATGATCACTTTTTTCTTTAAAATTGATGATTATTTGAGAATGAATAGACGATAATGTGTTTTGATAGACTTGACATTCATCTAAAATTTTATCAACGATATAGGCATCTTTCACCTTCAGTGAGCTGTGTCTCCATTTTAAGCGTTTCAAGCTTTCTATCGCTTCAATTGTTACAGAATGCTCTGTGGTGTCAATTAATTTTATCAACCCGTTTATGGCATTCTGAGTTCCAAAAGTTTCAATAACAGCAGGGATAATATGGGCATCATCTAGGTCGTAATACTCTTCAGTAGTTTTTGTTATTAATTCATCAATAATTTGGTCGTTATAATCATGAAGCGCTGCAATGGCATTGTTTCTTGTTTCTTTTTTTGAAAGCCAAGATACCAACGTATCTAAAAACATGGTGTCTTTTGTTTTTGCTGCATTTTCTATAGCAACATTTACAATTCCGAGATCGTTATTTTGCAACTGATTATTAATAATATAGTAAAAGGACTTGGCATGAATGTTACCAATGGCTTCAAGAATTATTTTAATTTTCAAGGTTTTAACTTCAGAATCTGAAGACATACTACACTCGTCAATTGCTTTTTGTAACCATTTATTAAAATTGAAACGCGCTTGAATAATAGGGTTGTTATTCAGCTCTAAAGACAGTCCGATTAAAGTGGCATTTTTTATAGATTCGTCTTCACTATTTAAATACGATTCGAATAGTTTTAAAGTATCTTTTTTACGTTTATGTATTAAATATTGAAATGCATTTGTGGTTAATTCTTGATCTGGATCGTAGATTAAAGGTTCTATTTGGTCAGAAAGATCTTCGGTTTTTAAGAAGTATAAGTTTTCGATTGCTAAAGATTTTACTTTAACAGATTTGTGATTAAGCAACTCTTTTATTGAAGAAAATAAACGTTCGTCTGGTGTTTCTAACGTTCTTTTAAGCATGTGTAGAATCTGGTTTTCAGAACCACTTTCAAACACATCTATTATGCTGCTAAGAATGGATGTAACAGGGCGTTTTTCTTTTCTAGGCTTCGCTTTATCGGTTTCTTTATGGGTAGAAGTATCTAATAGTTTTTTAAATGCATCAATATAAGCAACCCGCAATTTAAAGATAAAAACTATCCAGACTATAATTAATAAAATGGTAATTATACTTACATAAATAGAATGAATATTTAATCCGTTAATAAAAAAGATAAGAATAAGTCCGGCCATACCTGTGGCAATACTATCTACAACAACATCGATAAAGGTTTTTGTTTTTTTCTTAATATCTATTGGAATAGGAATAGACAACAATTCGGTCGCCGATTTATTAACCGATTGTTTTAAACTACCGTCAATTATTTTTATAAAAACAATAACACCTAATTCGGGAATAAAAAGCAAGATTATAGATCCTAATAGAACTCCCGTTGGAAGCCATAACAGGGATTTTCCAACTCCAAAAGTACCTACAATACGTTTGGTTAAAAATAATTGAATAAGTAGAGATACCACACTTAATGTCGAAAACCAAAAACCAAAGAAAGATGTTAAATCTTCTGGATTAACAATAACCTGAGACGCAAAGTGACTGTATTGGTAATCTACAAGTTTAGCTACCAAAACGCCTAGACCAATTACTAGAGCCATTAGCGTAAGTAATTTAGATTGTTTTATAAGTTTTAGAGGCGATTCTCCATTGTAAGCACTTTTCTGTTTTCTTGGCAATATACCTGGGTCGCTCACATTTTTTTTCCAGATAAATCGTGTGATTGGTAAACAGAAAAATAGTAGAAAAGCAGCGACAAATAGTAGGTTTTCAGAATCTATAAAACGGGTTAATAAAGACGTTAAATAACCGCCAAAAATACCCCCAGCAATAGCGCCGGCACCAATAAAACCAAATACGCGTTTGGCTTCTCTAATGTTATAAACCAAGTTGGCTAAAATCCAGAATTGGGAGGTGGTTAGCAATCCGTAAATGGCAACCCAAATATATGGAATGAATAATAAATAGCCTAAATCTATACGTAGGTTTAAAGCAATTCCGAAAATGATAAGAGAAATTAAACAGCCTAAAATGGTGAGTTCTATAACTCTGTTTAAAGGAAAACGTTCTAAGAATCTGTCGTAAAAATAAGAGCCAATTACAGCCGAAATAGCTGTTAATATATAAGCCAATGGCAATGCATTGGCTGTAAGTTTTAATAGAAAAAGTGAGTTTATTGTGGGTTTAACTACAAGCAGTGTAGTAATGAGTAAAAATATATTGAGTTGTAATAGCAACGTTTTTTGCAACTCATCCTCATTTAAGTCAAATACCTTTAGCAGGTAGGTTTTAACTGGTTTTATTAGTTGCATTAGGTTTTATATTTATAGCTCTTTCAATCGGGTCTACCAAATTACGAATAATTTGTTCTCCATTTTCATTTTCTATTAAAGCTACTAATATATATTTTCTTTCTGCATCCCAAACTAAAATTGAATCTGAATGCCAATTTTTCCAGGACCCCGATTTTCTGAATAATCTTGCGTCTGGGGCTATTTTTTCCAGGGTGTTTACAAACTTATGGTGTAATTCTGGGTTCTCCATCATATCTAACATATGTTTAGAACGTGCTGGGCTTACTAGTTTACCATTAATCATTAAATAATAAAAACGACAAACTTGTTCTGTGGTAGCAGCATGACTTAAGTTCTTTAACGGTTCTCTGTTTGTAGCTCCTGAAGCAGCATAACGCTTACCAACCCACAATCCGCCACCATGATCTTTGTCGTATAGGTGATATTTTTCTGAAGTTAAAACATCTTCAATTTTTTGAAAACCTATCAGATCAATCATTCTTGTTGTCGCTTGATTGTTCGATTTACTAATCATTAAACGCATATCGCTTTTAACATCCGGCGTGTCTATTAATTCACCTTTATCTATAGCATCTTCTGCTGCTAATAATACGGCTATTTTAGGTAAGCTGGCAGCATACATCATCTCATCTCCGTTTAGATTTGCAAATCGCGGATTTTCGGGATCATTTAAATCTATAACTCCAATGGCCATTTTTTTATCCTGAACAAGTTGTTTCCAAGTTTCATTTTTGAAAATCTCTTGCTGAAGTAAAGCTTTAAACTCGTCGTTCTTATATAAATCTAAGGGCCTAAAATCTTCTGCTGGAGCTGTAAATGGTAAGTTGGCATAATTATCGTCTGCACCTCTGTATTCTAATTTTGAAGACAAATTTTTAGGATTAACTTTATATTTCGCTAAAGTTTTAGTTCCTAGTATGGATGTAGAAATAATTAACAATCCGAAAAGGATAAATTTGTAATTAAAACGAGGACGTTTTGCGTTTTCTTTTTTCATATATGATCTAACTCATTAAACACGAGTGCAATATTAGTTGAAATTCGTTTAATAAAATAAAACTTTAACTTAAAGTTTTTGAAAAGAGTTTGTAGAGTTGGCTTTGCATAATTAGATTGTAATCTGTTTTATTTTGATTGAAACGCAGATAATTTTTTTTTGGTATTCAGAAAATAAACTTTAACTAAAAGGATTCAAAATTCACTAGCGTTTTAAATAATTTGTGGATTTATCAAAAACAGTTTGCTTGTTCATTAAAATTCAGAATTTCTACTTCAATTAAAATTTAGGGTTGAGGTTCTTGCTCAAAATTCACCATCCAATTAATGTTAAATTTATCTGTACACATTCCAAAATAATCACCCCAAAATGTATTTTCCATGGGCATGCTAACCTTACCGCCGTTAGAAAGTGCCTTAAAAAAGGAATCAGCTTCAGATTTGCTATCCACATTTAGCGATAATGTTATATTATTTCCAACCGTAGTCTTTTGTCCCCAATCTCCAGCAGCATCGCTTCCCATTAAAGTAGTAGAGTCATTAATAGGTATGCTTATATGCATGATTTTGTTTTTATCTGCTTCAGAAAGTTTTACGCCTTCTTGAGGTGGCATATCTCTAAATCTAACGATGAAAGAGAACTCGGTTTTAAAAACAGTTTTGTAAAAATTAAAGGCATCTTCGCAGTTGCCTAAGAACGTTAAATAAGGATTTAAATTTGCCATAATAATTCGTTTTATCGTTACATGTTAATATTCAGGTGTATGCATTGGATTATTGTTTTTTAGCCATTCAGCTATATGTAATATCGTTCTAGACTGATCTATTAATTCTGGATTGCGATATTCTTTTACGGCTAATAAAACATCATGTTTTGCTTGATCTACAGAGTTATAAGTTATAAAGATAATATTTAGGTTTGTTTCGTCTTTAAGGAATTTAAAATAAAGTTGCTGATTTAGTATTAAACTTTGGTGTTTCATAAAATTACTTCTTTTTCTTGAATTATCATTTTCTTTTCGTGTTAAGAGTGTTTCATATTCTACATTAAATACGATATATAAATCAGGAAACGTAATTTTTTTTTTATGAATGGCGTTTGTGTAAAACTCTAAGGTAGCATCTAATTGGAGATTATAGTTTTCAGGTTTATAAATCCAATTATACCATAATGGCTGAAATGGATCTCCATCTAAAATAGTAGATTTTTTTTCTGTTTTACACAAATAAGTGCGCTCTAATTGTTTGTCTAAATACCAATATTTAGGTTCGTTTTTGGGGCGTTTAAAAAGTAAATTGACTTCCGGAATAGAAGTAAAATTATTGTTTAAAGCTTCGCATAATGTTGTTTTACCAATGGCACTTGGGCCTTCAAAACAAATGATCATAGTTTTAAATTTAAAGGTCGAATGTATACATAATTTTAATGTTTTTTTTGATAAAATTTAGCTGTTCAAATGCTCCGGATTAATTAAAAATGAAAGAAAATTCTCTAGTTTTATTGAGCTTTATAGCCTTGCAAAAACACTTTTAAAGAATAAATATTTATTTTTTTGATATAATTAGGATAGTAAAAGTGTTTTAAATGTTAAAATTTAATGTATTACATCGATGAATAATACTTTTTAACGTACATGTATTTGGAAGTTATAAGAAATTTCATATATATTCGCAGTATAACTAATTCATTTAGTTGTAATTAATCTAATTTTTCTCACTTGCAAAATTTTTAGTTTTTAGTATGTGTTTACATACTGTATTTCTAGACAGATTTTTTGCCTCTTTGGAAAAATTAAAAATGATAATTAAATTAACAATAAACCATAATAACCTAAAAATTAATCTTATGAAAACTCTTAAACTTACTGTAATTGCAATTGTATTATTTGGATCTTTTACTGCTTGTGTAAACGAAGAAATGGATGACGACATGTTAGTAGCTCCAGACAATGTTGAAGGATCTGTATTCACTGGTGGAGGAATAGATGAGGTTTAATCATAATAATATTGATTTATTATTTATTGAAATATTTTTATTAAATGAAAGATTCAAAAATTTAAATATATTTGATGAAATGATTAAATAAATCTTGAATAATCTTTCTAAAATTTTACTATATTTTATATTGTGTTTTGGCGTATTTTACGTCAAAGCATCTGCACAAAATAAGCCTAATAATAGTATTGAAAACCTACTACAGAAATCTTCTAATTCTAAGGATTACGATTATGATAGTAGGTTTTTATTTGCAAAACAAGCAGTACAACTCTCGGAGCAACTAAAAGTAGATTCGTTAAAACTTCGGTCTGCTATTCAAATCGCAGATTTATATGAAGAACAGGGGTTTTATGATTTGTTCTTAACTGCCAACAGAGACATTATTAGTCAAGCTCAACGACAGGGGGATTCTTTGGCCATGTCTACGGTCTATCATAATTTGGCGACTTATTATTTACCTCGGTCTGCAGACAGTGCGTATAATTATTATCATAAGGCTGAAAAAATTTATAGGGCATTTAATGACAATTATAAGACTGCTTCTATGCTATTGGGTATTGCTGTCATTCAAAAAAATGAAAAAGATTTTATAGGTAGTGAAGTGACCTCTGTAGAAGGGGTTAAGCTTCTGGATTCTCTACCTATTTCAAATAAAGTTTCTTTAAAAAAAGCGTATTTATATAATAATTTAGGTCTTGTTTTCGATCAATTGGAGCAATTTGATGATGCTATTAATTACCACAATAAGTCATTAGAACTAAAACGTAGTTTAAAAGGTGATTTCATATCTTCCATTGATAATTCTATAAATAATTTAGCACTAGCTTATAAGAATTCAGGTGATTATAATGTGGCTTTAAAATATTACGAAGATATTTTAAGCAATAAAAATCTTAATAATGAACGGCCAGATATATATGCACTCGTTTTAGACAATTATGCCAATACGTTATATTTATTAGGTGATGAAGACCAGCTTCCTAATTTATATTTAAAAGCATTAAAAGTTTGTGATAGTATTGATGCTAGCTACAATTCAATTATAATTAATCAGCACTTAGCTGAGTTTTATTTCGATAAAAAACAAGTAGATTCAGCCAAATATTATGCGTACGCAGCACAAGAGATCTCTAAACAATATCATAACGATGATTTATTAAAATCACTTTTGCTGTTAACCAAAATAGAAAGTGATAGTGTATCTGTAATGTATTATAAGGATTACATCCGTTTAAATGATAGTCTTCAGAAAAGCGAACGGTCTGTTCGAAATAAATTTGCAAGAATAAGATATGAAACCAAAGAAATTGAACTTAAAAATCAAAAAATTTCAAAGGAACGCCTTTTATTTATGTTGCTCTCTTTAGGGCTTTTGTTAACTTCTTTTTTGGTAATTGTTATTGTATCTCAACGTACTAAAAATAAGTCACTTGAATTTAAACAACGTCAGCAGCAAGCCAACGAAGAAATTTATAATCTTATGCTTTCACAACAAGATAAAGTTGAGGAAGCTAGAACTATAGAGAAAAGAAGGATATCTGAAGAATTACACGACGGTATTTTAGGACGCCTTTTTGGAACACGTTTAAGTTTAGATAGTTTAAATTTTAGCAAAACAGATGATGCTATAGAAAGCCGAAGTAATTATATCGACGAGTTGAAAGCGATAGAATTGGAAATTAGAAAAGTATCCCACGATTTAAACGCAGATTTTGTGTCGCATACCGGTTATATCGATATTATAAAATCCCTTTTGGATAAGCAATCTTCGGCATATAATTTAGAGTATCAATTAAAATATGGAGACAATATTAATTGGGACGATATTTCTAATAAAACAAAAATTCATTTTTATAGAATCATTCAAGAAGCACTTCAAAACATTTATAAACATGCAAAAGCAGATCATTTTAATATTGAGTTTTATATAAAAGATGGTGATATTTGTTTAGATATTATAGATAATGGTGTCGGGTTCGACTTTTTAAAATCCAAAAAAGGTATTGGACTTAAGAATATGAAATCGCGAGTAAATGAAATTGATGGTTTTTTGTTCATACAATCTGAGAAAAACCACGGCACTAAAATTTCCATAAAAACCCCAATTTACAATTAAAAAAACCAATCAAAATGAGAGAACTTATTAGAATTTTAATGACAGACGATCACCCAATGATTATTGAAGGCTATCAAAACACATTATTATCTACTAAGAAACCAGAACAAGAATTACGTATAGATACGGCCAATAATTGTGATGAATCTATTGAGGCGATGCATCGTAGTATTCGTAAAGGAGAACATTACGATATTTTATTTATTGATATAAAAATGCCACCATCTTCAGACGGACAATTTACGAGTGGTGAAGATTTAGCAAGACACGCTCGAAAAATTTTACCAAATGCCAAGATCGTTATATTAACGATGTTTAATGAAACCTACCGCATTCACAACATAGTTGAAGAATTAAAGCCAGAAGGGTTTTTAATTAAAAGTGATTTAACATCTCGAGAATTAGCAAGTGCCTTTCAAGCCATTATAAATAATCCTCCATTTTATAGCGGAACCGTAAATAAGTATTTAAAACAAACCATTATAAGCGATATTTATTTAGACGATAAAAACCGTCGTATTTTATATTTACTATCGCAGGGTGTAAAAACTAAAAATTTAGCCGAGCACGTCGGGTTGTCTTTAAGTGGTATTGAAAAACGTAAAAAACAACTAAAAACGTTATTCGCTATTGAAGATGGTCAAGACGAATCTTTAATAGGAGAGGCTAAAAAGCTAGGTTTTATTTAAAAAAAAGATTAAAAAAAGTACGAAACGACAACAAAATGAAAAAACTACGGTTTTACCGTAAGTAAGTCTTAAATGTAGTATGTATCTTTGAATAGGTATCAACCAGAAATATAATTAATTAATCCCTCACGCAATTAATTGTTGATAATAGCAAAATTACAATCAACCTTATAACTTTTCGTTGTAAGGTTTTTTTTTAGAACAAACTGAACCCTTCTTTGTATTTCCAAAATACGCGAATAAACAATCCAAAATATACCATCGCGACTATAAATTTTAAAAGTGTGCCAGTTAGAAACCCTAAAAAAGAACCTAGTGCCGCCTTTGCAGCCGTTTTATGATTGGCTTTAAAAATCATTTCTCCAACAAAAGCACCTATAAATGGCCAAACAATAATTCCGAAAAATCCTAAAACAGGAAAAATTATAGAAACTACTAAACCTATGGTGGTGCCAATAACTCCAAATTTACTGCCTCCAAATTTTTTAGTTCCTAGAGCCGGAATGGCGTAATCTATAATTACAATCGCTATTGCAATTATTAAAGTTACTCCCAGAAACGTCCAGTCGTTAGGTATTACTTTTGTTAAATACAAAAATAAAAGACCTAGCCAGCTTATTGGAGGTCCCGGTAGGATAGGTAAAAAACTACCTAAAACACCCACTATCATGCATATAAAACCGAGAAGAATAAAAACAATATCCATAGCCTAAATTTTAGAGATTAGCTAAGTTACATATTTTATTAATCACTTTTAAGACTATAAAATTAGTTTAAACTAAAGATTTAGTTATATTTGTTTCAAGGTTAAACTAAAAAATTAGTTAAATGAAGTCGTTAACGAAAGCAGAAGAAGAAATAATGCAAGTGCTTTGGCAATTAGAACATGCCAATGTAAAAGCTATAATAGACGAATTGCCAGAACCAAAACCGGCATATAATACGGTGTCTACAATTGTCCGTATTTTAGAAAGTAAAGGTTTTGTAGATTATGAAAAGCAGGGGAAGGGGCATATTTATTTTCCGTTAGTCTCTAAACAAGATTACAGCAATCAGTCTTTACACACGTTGGTCGATAATTATTTTCAAGGATCGTTTAAAAGTTTAGTGTCATTTTTCGTAAAGAAGAACGATGTGAGTTTAAATGATCTAGAAGCAATGATGAAAGAAATCGAAAAAAACAAATAATTATGTTACACTATATTCTACAAGTCATAGCGTTTCAGTTGTTCTTTATAATGGTTTACGATCTGTTTTTAAAGCGTGAAACTTTTTTTAATTGGAACCGGTTTTACTTATTGTTTACGCCAATAGCGGCGTTTGTATTACCATTAATTCAAATTGAAGCCTTTAAAAATATATTACCACAACAGTATATTATTCAGTTGCCAGCCGTGATTTTAAATCCAGATTCAGCCGCTGTAGAGACTCGGTTATTATCAACGATTTATCTTAAAAACAGTCATTCGTTATGGTCTCTAGAATTCATATTATATTTAGGAATTGGCGTCGCAGCATTTATATTTCTGATAAAGATATTCAGGCTCCTGAGAACGATATTTAATAGTGAAAAGCAAACATTAAACGGACTTACAATAATTACGATTAAAAACAGTTCGGCAGCTTTTTCATTTTTCAATTATGTATTTCTAGGCGACTCGATACATTCAGAAAATTATAACACCATTTTAGCCCACGAATGTGTTCATAAAAGTCAGAAACATAGTGCAGATTTATTGTTTTTTGAAGCACTTCGGATTCTGTTTTGGTTTAATCCGTTAGTGTATATGTACCAGAATAGAATGGTTACACTTCACGAATATATTGCAGATGCTTTAGTGGTTAAGCAACAAGATAAAGTGACCTACTATCAGAATTTGCTGAGTCAAGTTTTCGATGTCAATCATATTTCATTCATCAATCCATTTTTTAAACAATCATTAATCAAAAAACGAATCATTATGTTAACAAAAACGAAATCAAAACAAATCAATTTATTTAAGTATGCTTTGCTCATTCCTATGGTTTTAGCCATGATATTGTACACGTCTTGTGATAAGACAACGGAAGAATCTAATTCAACTGATATTAACAAAATTATCGAGGACAACCCAGATGTGAATATACTAGTTGAGGAAGTAGATTCCATTGTGGCAGTCGATGTAGAAGTGCCTTATGCCTCCGTAGAGCAAATACCAGTATTTCCTGGGTGTGAAGACCTAAGCTCTGAAGAACAAAAAAAATGTATGGCAACAAAAATTTCAGAATTTGTAGGCAAACATTTTAATACCGATATCGGTAAAGATGAAGATATTAAAGGTATGCAGCGCATAAATACCATTTTCAAAATAAATAAAAACGGAGATGTTGTTGATGTTAGCGCAAGAGCAGAACATTAAATATTTAAAAACGAAGCTATTCGTGTGCTAAGTTTATTGCCAAAAATGCAACCTGGAACACAAAAAGGAAAGGCGGTTACAGTGCCTTATTATTTACCTATTGTATTTAAAATTCAGGAATAAGAATTCTAGGATTATATCAGAAAAAACCGAAGCTAATCCCTTCGGTTTTTTAGTTTTTAAGGGTTTTAATACTAAATACCATCTACTTTAATCAATTTCAATTAAGAATTAGACCTTAAAAAGTGTTAAATACTAAAAATATTGTATTTTCGATTTTCATCTTAAACTATGAAGCATTTCGTATTTATTCTTGCATTACTGTTAATCTGCGCTTGCGACGATTTAAAGGTGAAAAAAACATCTACTGAAGCCATTTTAAATGAAGAATTACAATCGTTTAAATGGAATGAAGTCGACGAATATCCAACCTTTTCTACCTGTGAAACCTCAGGCTCGCAGCAAGACCGCAAATTGTGTTTCGAACAGACATTATCCACTACAATTTTAAATCATTTAGAAGCCGAACGTATTATTGTAAATCAGGATGTTTTAGATACGATTCTTATCCGGTTTAAAATTTCGGATGCTGGCGATTTGAGTCTACTGAATTTTAAAGTCGATTCCCTTACTCAAGCCGAGATTCCAAACATTAAATCTTTAATAACGTCTAGTTTAGACAGTCTACCAACTATCGAACCTGCTATAAAACGCGGTCAGAAAGTGAATTCAGAATTCACACTTCCTATAATTATAAAAGTAAATTAAAATAGACTATTTCTCAAACACGCGATCTTTCCAAGTATAAGTCGTAAATAAAGAAGAAATGGCTACATACGTGCAAAACACTGGGTATAAAACAGCTACTAAGGGATACCATTTTAAGGGTTTTTTCTGATTGAAAAATGAAGCACTTTTATAAATTAGTATGAAATCAATTGTAAATTTAACCAAGCATATACTAATCAAGACGTAAGTCGGAAAATCTTCGAAAGAACTAAAAATAAACAGAATTAAAAGTAGTGCATTCATACTTAAAACCAAGAGCCCAGTAATTTGGCTAAATCTATTTGTATAGGCTTTTGTTTTCGAAGCCCAACGTTTACGCTGACTAATTAAATCGGATACTGTAGGTTGCGCATGCGTGTAAATTACAGCATCTTCAGATTTTAAATACTGAACACCTTCGGGATGTTTTTTACTGATTTTCTCTAATAGAAAAATATCGTCGCCACTCGCGATGGTATCGTTTTCTGAAAACCCATTTACATTGTAAAATGCTTCTTTTTTGTATCCCAAATTTGCACCATTACATAAAAAGGGTGATTTAATTCCAAATCCGCCCAACGTTGCACCTTGTAAACTCATCACATCAAACCACTGGAAAATATTTAGAAAATTAGAGGTTGTAAAATAGGTGATGGGAGCTACTATAAACTGACATGTTTTATTCTGTTGAATAAAGCTGTTAAAAGTTATTAACCATGTTTTAGGAAGTGCGCAATCGGCATCGGTAGTTAAAATCCATTCGAATTTAGATTGTGAAATCGCTAAGCTAATCGCATCTTTCTTTGGGGAGTTTGATACTCGATTATTTTGAAGCAGCTTTATTTGAAAATGCTCATGAGATTTTATGAAATCGGAAACCAGAGCTTCAGAATTATCTTCAGAACTATCATTTATGAAAAGAATTTCAAAATGATTTTTTGTGTAATTTAATTTCGAAATCGACTGTAATAATTCAGGTAAATGTATAGCTTCATTTCGAAATGGAATAATAATAGAAAACTCAGTTTTCTCAGAATGGTTTTTAGTTTTAAACTTCGGAAGTTTATGAAAACCCCAACATAAACTCCCGATTAAAATGGTGTAAATGACTAAAATTGAAAAACTAAAAAGCATCATGAGTTTACGATTTAGGACCTTTAAAAGTCATAACAAAATAACTTCCGAAAAGGGTTGGAAGAACCACGTTAAATAGCCACATAATTGTGATACAGCTTAATACAATGGCTCCGTTTATATTGAAAAATGAAAATAAATACACAGCGATACTGCCTTTTAAAACCACATCAAAAACAAAAATACTTGGCAGAATAGAGGCTAAAAGATACATGCTAGAAATTACCATCATGGCATTTAAGTAACTTATATCGGTATGAAATAATTGAAGTAAGATATAAAATTGAAACGAAAAAGTAAGATAGCGAATCAATGAAAATAATAATGTTTTTCCAAATAAGTTGACTGAAATAGAAGATAGAAAAAGTTTAATTTTTAAAATCCAAGTTTCAGGTTTTGCATAGTTTTTTATCAAAAAAACGAAACCAATACAAGTTAAACCAAAAATTAAATATTGATACCAATGCAACGTTTTAAAATCAATATTTAGAGGGAATTTAGAAGTCAAAAAAATCAATCCAATACTTCCAAAGAATGTTGTGATTAACATTTGAGCTGCATTCCCAACGCCGTTTAAACCCATTATTCTAGCTCTGTTATGTGGAGGAAAATACAATGCTTTTGCTCCGTAATCTCCAATTCTGTTCGGTGTGAAAACAGAGGCCGTATGAGCTCCTAATGTTTGTTCTGTTGCACGTTTTAAAGATATATTTTTAACTGTATGTACTAAATATTTCCATTTTAAAATTTCTAAAAACCAATTCAAAAACGATAAAAAAGTAATAATAATCAGAGATTTAATAGAAATTATACCGCTAGAACTTAAAATATTCCAAAATTTAGATGTCGATAAATGTGTGTTATGTGCTAGTTTCGAGTAGATAAAGTAAAAACTAAAGACAATTATACTTATCTTGACCAGATAAATTAAGTTTGGATTCGATTTATAAATAAGTGCCTTGGCGTACATAGTGCAAATTAAACCTTTTATTGTAAGATGTCTTCTAAATTAAAACAACAAAAATACATTTCTGCTGTAGTTATTTTTTTATTCCTTTTTTCTCTTAACGGGTTCGCTCAAATAGATGAAGATGTTTTAAGATTTGAAATGAGTTTTGGGGGTAATCACGCTTTAGAAAGTGGGTTTTCTGAAGGTTATTCCGGAAATAGTGTTAACATTCCAACTCTAAATATAGGTGCACAATATATGTTTACCAATAATATTGGCGCTAAACTAGACTTAGGTTTTAATCGTATAAAGGGGTCTGAAGATGATTTTAAAATTAATTATACCCGAGTAAATGCTCAAGGAGTTTACGATTATTCTAGTATTTTAGGTGTTGAAGAAAAAAAACCATTGAAACTTCAAGTTCATGCAGGGCCTGGTTTTTCATTTGTTAGGCCGTTAGGCGGGTTAAATAATGTTGATCAAAATTATTTTAACGCCATGATTGGTACCAATATACTATATGCGTTAAATAGAAATTCGAGTGTTTTTTTTGATGTCTCTTATATTCACGGCTTTACAAAGCCGGAAACCTATTCTCCTCTTTCGGAAGGATTGGGTGCTTTTAATGGCAGTATGATTACCTTTACCATTGGCATTTCGCTATCTTTGAGCGGATGTTATTATTGTAATTAATGAGTAAAGAACGTATTATTTTAGGGATAGATCCCGGAACCACAATTATGGGGTTCGGACTGATTAAAGTTGTGGGGAAAACCATGTCTTTTTTGCAGTTGAATGAATTAGATTTAAAAAAATACGACGATCATTATTTAAAATTAAAACTCATTTTTGAACGTACTATCGAGCTTATAGAAACCCATCATCCAGACGAAATAGCAATTGAAGCACCATTCTTTGGAAAAAATGTACAAAGTATGTTGAAGCTAGGTCGTGCGCAAGGTGTAGCTATGGCTGCGGGCTTATCTCGCGAAATTCCTATTACAGAATATGCTCCTAAAAAAATAAAGATGGCAATTACCGGAAATGGTAATGCGAGTAAAGAACAAGTTGCTAAAATGCTTCAGAGTTTATTGGGGTTGAAAACACTTCCAAAGAATCTAGATGCGACAGATGGTCTTGCTGCAGCTGTGTGTCATTTTTATAATGAAGGTAGAGTCGAAGTTGGTAAAAGTTATACCGGTTGGGATGCTTTTGTGAAACAAAATGAAAAGCGAGTAACGGCTCCTAAAGTTATAAAAACTGGAGTAAAAGGAATTAAAAAATGATACTAAATACAGATTCTAATCGCACAGAATTAGTAGATGGCGTTGGCATTTATATTCATATTCCGTTTTGTAAGCAAGCGTGTTTTTATTGCGATTTTCATTTTTCGACTTCTTTAAAAAAGAAAGATGAATTAATCGATGCTTTAATTTTAGA
Organism: Formosa sejongensis; assembly: GCF_033447105.1. NCBI lineage: Bacteria > Pseudomonadati > Bacteroidota > Flavobacteriia > Flavobacteriales > Flavobacteriaceae > Formosa > Formosa sejongensis. Next base: position 15,599 of record NZ_JAWQUN010000009.1, on the reverse strand, counting down.
ATTAGAGTTGAGAAAAACGGAGTTTGAAAACGATATTGTGGCGACCATTTATTTTGGTGGCGGCACTCCGAGTTTATTATCGTTGGCAGAAATTCAAAGGATTTTAAATGCTGTATACGCTAATTACAAGGTTATTGAAAACCCTGAAATTACGTTAGAAGCCAATCCTGATGATTTATCGGAAATGAAAATTTTAGAGTTGGCCGAAAGTAAAATTAACCGCTTAAGCATAGGTGTTCAATCTTTTTTTGAAGCCGATTTGAAACTGATGAATCGCGCACATAATTCTACAGAAGCAAAACACTGTTTAACACTCGCAACACAGCATTTCGATAATATCTCTGTCGATTTAATTTATGGTATTCCCGGAGCATCTCATGAGCAATGGCAGGAAAATATTCAAACGGTCTTAGATTTCAATATTCCGCATATATCCAGTTATGCCTTAACAGTCGAACCCAAAACAGCTTTGGATTCCCTAATTAAAAAAGGCAAAATTGCAGATGTCGATGAAGTACATGCAGAAACTCAGTTTCATATGTTAATCGATACATTAACAGCTGCCAATTTTCAGCATTATGAGTTATCTAATTTTGGTAAAACGGAATATTTTAGTATTAATAATTCAGCCTATTGGAAAGGCAAAAAATATATTGGTATTGGGCCTTCAGCACATTCGTTTAGTGGGGATTCGCGTAGTTGGAATATCGCAAATAATTCAAAATATATAAAATCAATTCAATCTAAAACATTACCCAGCGAAGTCGAAATATTATCGGTTAACGATAAATATAACGAATATGTTATGACCGGTTTGCGTACCATTTGGGGTGTGTCTTTACAGACTGTAGAAACCGTGTTTGGTTCCGAATTTAAATCTTATCTTTTAGTCCAATCAGATAAATATTTAAAAGAAGAATTGTTGTATATTGAAAGTGATAACCTTAAAGTTACCACAAAAGGAAAGTTTTTAAGTGATGGCATTGCGTCCCATCTTTTTAAGATTTAAAATAGTATTTATTATGATTGCAAGCATACAAACAAATTCTAAAAAGTATCAAATAGATCTTACCAAACCCATAGATATTTCCATTCCGTTAAGCGCTTCGAGTACAAATGTTTCTGCTTGGTATGTAGATCCGCCTAAAATAGATGCACTTAAAGATAGCGATGGATTTTCTGCACGTGTTTCGGAAGGAGCGGCATTCAACTTCAACAGTATTTCATTTAGTCCGCATGCACATGGTACACATACCGAATGTGTGGGATATGTTACTCATGATTTCAATTCGGTGAATAAAAATTTAAAACAGTTTTTCTTTTTAGCAGAAGTCATTACGGTAGCTGTCGAAAAACTTGGAGATGATTTGGTGATTTCTAAAAAGCAGCTTCAGTTTGCTTTGGGAAATAAAAAACGAAAAGCAGTTATTATTAGAACAATCCCAAATACATTAGAAAAACTAAGTAAGCAATATGCGCATACCAATCCGCCATACATACTTGAGGATGCCGCTACATATTTACGGGAGAAAGGCGTAGAGCATTTGTTGGTAGATTTGCCGAGTATAGATAAGGAAAAAGACGATGGTGAATTGCTGGCACATCATGCTTTTTGGAATACAAAAGGAGAGATTAGAAAACATGCAACGATAACAGAATTTATCTATGTGCAAAATTTTGTGCAAGACGGGACTTATTTTTTAAATCTGCAAATAGCACCTTTCGAAAATGATGCAACACCAAGTAAACCTGTTTTATATGAGCTGATTACATCTTAGCTTTTTGTGGTTTTGTTTTTTAAGATTGTATATCTTTATAGGTATAAATTTAATAAAAACAGAAAGCTTCATGAAAACGTTATTAAAACTAGAAGAAGTCGCAATGCTTGCCTTATCTATTTTACTATTCAGTCAATTGTCTTTTGCTTGGTGGTGGTTTCTAGTATTGTTTTTTCTGCCGGATGCAGGCTTTGTTGGCTATGTGTTTAGTAATAAAATTGGTGCATTACTGTATAATATTTTACACCATAAAGGCGTAGCTGTTATGTTTTATGTTGTTGGTACCTTTTATAATATCGAAGGTTTACAATTAGCAGGAATCGTAATGTTTGGGCATGCTGCTTTCGACCGTGTTTTCGATTATGGTTTAAAATATAACGACAGTTTTCATAACACACATTTAGGATATATAGGTAAATCTAAAGACTTATGATTAACATAGAACAACTTCACGACTATTGTTTAAAAAATAAAGGAGTAACCGAAACATTTCCGTTCGATAATGATACTTTGGTTTTAAAAGTGTTGGGGAAAATGTTTCTGCTTACATCTTTAAAAGGTTGGGAAGAAGGTAAGCCTTCAGTCAATTTAAAATGCGATCCTGTAGAAGCTGAAAATCTTCGAGAAAATTACGATAGTATTTTACCCGGATATCATATGAGTAAAAAACATTGGAATACTCTAAAATTAAACCAAGGTGATTTACAACTACCTTTAGTTTTAAAACTTGTAGATCATTCTTATGATTTGGTTGTCAAAGGCTTGCCTAAAAAGTTAAGAGATACCTTGTGATGATGATAAGTATTTGTTAATCAGCATGGTGTTCTTATTTTTTTTTGCTAAATTAGATTAGTTTTCTCCCACTTAGAACTAAAATTAATAGAATTAAAATCGACTTAATACAAGTAGGTTTTAGAAAATCTTGTTATTAATTTTAATTCTATCTCGTTATGAAATCTTTCCAACAGCTAATTGCTTTATTTCTTTTATTCTATTTCTGTTCATTAAACACCTATGGTCAAAAAGCGTCCAGAGATGGTGTTCCAAAATATGTTACTGTTTCATATCAATATTGGGATTTAGAGGAATCCGATTTAGATCTGAATACTTGGAAAATGGGTGAACAAGAATACTTCGATAAAGTTACTAGTAAGAATGAATACATAAGATCGTCTACTTACTATCTGCACCGTTTTTCCGACGATAGCAGCGAAATTCTTTTGGTGCAATCATTTAATTCTTGGGAAGATATAGATAAATCTGCAAATAGAAATTCGGCTTTAGAAATTGAAGCTTGGCCAAATAAAGAGGAACGACTTGTGTTTTTAAAGAAAATGTCTTCTTTTTTTCAGTTATATCATTCCGATGAAATTTATGCCTCGTTACCTCAAATTAAACCGTTAACAGAATTTGCTACCCCAGAAAAGGAGTTGTTACTATATGTAAGACGGAGTCATTTTTCTAAAAACGGTAATGGTCCAGATGCTGAATTTGAATCGCTTCAGAAATTATACCTAGACAAAATTTTCAAAAAAAACGAATATATAAAAGGGTATTATGCCAATGTGCATGCGTGGGGTTCGGACAAAACAGAATTCATTGAAGCGTTTTATGTAAGATCGTATGCGGATTTAGATCAGATGTTTATTAAAAATGATGAACTATTAGCCAAAGCATGGGAAAACCAATCGGATAAATTACGCATGGACAAACGTTATGCTAGCTATTTCACAGGTAAACACGGCGATTTTATTTATGTTGCTGTTCCAGAATTTTCTAAATAATCCAAAACAATTACGAGTGTTTTTTATAAATAGAAGGAATACATTTTTTTACGTTCTTAAACTGTCTATTAAAATTCGAGATGTTTTTAAAACCCGAACGATAGGCAATTTCGGAAATAGATAAATCGTTGTCTTTAAGAATAAGTCTGCACGCATGCTCGATACGTAATTCGTTTAAAAACTGAAAATAGGTTTTGTTAGTCCGTTTTTTAAAGTATTTACAAAATGCATTTTTGGTCATTACCGCAACTTCAGAAATGGTTTCTAAAGTGATTTCTTGACTAAAATGTGTCATAGTATATTCAAAAACATCACGCATTCGTTTTCCTTCATTATCGGTGTAAGTTTTGTCGTATATAAAAGAAGATAAACTTTCAAAAGATGCAACAGACGTTGTTTGAAGCAATCTTAATAAGATAATAAAGCATTCTAATTTTGTATTCTGTCTCAGTTTAAAAAACAAAGCAGAAATATGTTCTTTGTTCGATGTTACTTTAAAACCTTGTGCTGCACGTTTAAAGAATGTTTCTAATTCTTCAAGCTCAATTAAATCAAAAAAGTGAGTTCCAAAAGATTGTCTTGTAAAAAACAAGGTGAGCATATGCGACGGTTTATCTGTGTTTTCGTCGCTTTTAAAAACGTGAGGTAAATTACTACCAATAATTAAAATATCGCCAGTTGCATAATGGTTTATGGTGTCTCCAACTATTAAAGAGCCTTCTCCAGAGACAATTAAACTCAGCTGAATTTCTTCATGTTGATGAAGTTTATCATAAAAAATTAAATCTAAATCATCCTGAAAAACAAGTGCGTTTTGTTGTGGTTTAGGTATTTTAAAAGGTAAAACTTTCATATGCAAATTTCTTTTTCATGGTAAAATTACGCAAATAATATTCTATAATAATTTAAAAATTCATTAAATGGATAGTTTTATACTAACTGTGGATAATTACAATCAATATAAAATCCAATTTCCTAAGTAGCTTTGTTTTAACTAAAAACAGCATTATGAGTATTCAATGGAAAGGTATCATGCCAGCAGTAACGACAAAATTCACCAAAAACGATGAATTAGATTTTAAAATGTTCGAAGTAAACATTAAAGCCCAACTCGATGCGGGTGTAAATGGTATTGTACTTGGTGGAACTTTAGGAGAGGCGAGCACTTTGCTAGACGAAGAAAAACGCGCGTTAACCAGAACAACTGTAGATATTGTTAAAGGACAAGTGCCTGTTTTTATAAATATTGCAGAACAAAGTACAAGACAAGCGATTTTAGCCGCACAAAAAGCAGAAATAGATGGAGCAGAAGGACTTATGATGTTGCCTCCTATGCGTTACAAAGCCGGAGATGCAGAAACTGTAGAGTATTATAAAGCTGTAGCAAATAACACGTCTTTACCAATAATGGTGTATAATAATCCTGTAGATTATAAGATTGAAGTTACGCTAGATATGTTCGAAGAAATGCTAGTTTGCGATAACATTCAAGCCGTAAAGGAGTCTACTCGAGACACTACAAATATTACGAGAATTAAAAATCGTTTTGGAGACCGATTAAAAATCATGACGGGAGTCGATACCATTGGACTAGAAAGTCTATTATTGGGTGCAGAAGGCTGGGTTGCTGGCTTAGTTTGTGCATTTCCAAAAGAAACAGTCGCGATTTACGAACTTCAAAAAGCAGGTCGAATTCAAGAAGCTCTGGCTATTTACCGTTGGTTTATGCCCTTGTTAGAGTTGGATATTAGTCCTAAATTAGTGCAAAACATAAAATTGGCAGAAGTCGCTACGGGTATCGGTACAGAATATGTGCGTTTACCTCGTATTCCTTTACAGGGCGCAGAACGTAAGCATGTTTTAAACGTGTTGGAAACCGCGTTACAAACCAGGCCAACGTTGCCAGACTATAAAAATTTAGACGTTTTAGTGTAATATTTGGGTGTTACCCTATCGGGTCAGGCTTTCGGCACTCGCTTTTTTTATGGCTGATAAGGCCATAAAAAAGAGCTCAAACAAAGCCTCTATCCTTAACACAACAAGCATCTCGATTAAAAAAGTATTACCGATTAGATATAAATTAAGGATGTAATATTTATGCTAGATATACGCTCAACATGCGAAAATTATAACAAATCATTGCTTTTCGATTCTCGAGAGGCAATGATTTGTGCGTTTGAGTGTGTACCTATTGTACGACTTGTGTAACCAATATTATTCAAGATATTTGTCAAAATCACGAATGTAGATTAGATAAACATCCTATCCGTTCTAAGTATCTACTAGAAAAACATCAAAAACTTTTAAATCAAAAACGTTCAGATTAATAGCCATTGAATACCTATGCTTAACGTTTCAAAACATAATAAAATGATTACAGGAAAAAATTACATTGGCAATACGCCATCCGCTAGCGGAAAAAAAACATACACAACCTTTAATCCGCAAACGAATACTGAAAATGAAGAGGTCTTTACAGAAGCGACTTCAGAAGAAATAGATAAAGCTGTCGCTTTAGCTACCGAAGCCTTTAAAAGTTTATCAAAAACATCGGGAAAAGCAAAAGCTGAATTTCTAAATGCTATAGCCGATGAAATTTTAGCACTAGACACTTTAGTCGAAACCTATTGTAAAGAATCTGGATTGCCGGAAGGACGTGCTAAGGGAGAACGTGGTAGAACGGTTGGACAACTTAGAGCCTTTGCCAATTTGGTAGTAGAAGGATCTTGGGTAGATGCCACTATAGATACTGCACAGCCAGATCGTGAGCCTATGGCAAAACCAGATATTCGTAAAATGTATATTGGTTTAGGACCAGTTGTAGTATTTGGTGCGAGTAATTTCCCTTTAGCCTATTCTACAGCTGGTGGAGATACAGCAGCAGCACTTGCAGCCGGATGTCCTGTGATTGTAAAATCACATCCAATGCATGCCGGAACAGGAGAACTTGTAGCTTCTGCGATTATAAAAGCAGCAAAGAAAACCAATATGCCAGACGGTGTGTTTTCAAACATAAATAGTAGTGGTATTGAAGTTGGTCAGCAATTGGTTAAACATGCAGGAGTTAAAGCTGTTGGGTTTACCGGGAGTATCCGTGGTGGCCGTGCTTTATACGACTTAGCAGCAGAACGTGACGAACCAATTCCTGTGTTTGCAGAAATGGGAAGTGTAAATCCTGTTGTGATTCTTCCGAAAGCATTATCAGAAAAAGGTACAGATTGGGCGAAAACTTATGCAGGTTCAATAACACTAGGAACGGGACAATTCTGTACAAATCCCGGATTATTATTAGCTGTAAAAGGAAAAGATTTAGATGGGTTTATAAATGTCTTATCTCAAGAGATTGTAAAAATAGAACCGTCTTGTATGTTACATCCTAACATTAAAAGTGCCTATTCTAAAAATAAAGAACGTGCTTTAGAGCAATCTGGGGTTACAGTTTCTGCAAATTATAAAGATGTTGTAAAACCAAATTATGCACAACAAGCAGTAGTTACTGTAGATGGACAAACATTTTTAGAGAACACCACCTTACATCAAGAAGTGTTTGGACCATTTTCTATGGTTGTACAATGCGAGAGTATGGAGCAATTAGAAATCATTTTATATAAACTAGAAGGACAATTAACAGGGACATTAATCGCTACAGATACTGAAACCGATGCTAACCCAGGAGTCGTAAGCGCTTTACAAAACCGTGTAGGACGTATTATTTTTAATGGTGTACCAACAGGTGTAGAGGTTTGTCCGTCTATGGTTCATGGAGGACCTTATCCGTCGTCTACAGATAGTCGTTTTACAGCCGTAGGGACACAATCTATAAAACGTTGGGTTAGACCATTTAGTTATCAAGATTGGCCAAATCATTTATTGCCTACTGCGTTACAGAACGCTAATCCAGAAGGCCTTTTAAGGTTAGTAAATAACAAACACACTAGAGATAGTATTTAGCGTATGCCAAGAAAAACCTTTTTTTGTGTAGATGCACATACTTGCGGAAATCCTGTGAGAGTTGTTGCTGGTGGTGGCCCTAATTTAGTAGGGAATACCATGAGCGAAAAACGGCAGCATTTTTTAAAAGAATTCGATTGGATTCGTAAGGGGTTAATGTTTGAACCTCGCGGACACGATATGATGAGTGGAAGTATATTGTTCCCGCCACATCATCTCGATCATGATTTTTCTGTTTTATTTATAGAAACATCTGGATGTTTGCCTATGTGTGGTCATGGAACTATAGGTACCATTACAATTGCAATAGAAGAAGGTTTAATTATACCTAAAATACCAGGTAAAGTCCTTATGGAAGCACCTGCAGGATTGGTGAAAATTGAATATAAACAAACCGATAAAAAAGTAGAATGGGTAAAGTTAACCAATGTAAAAAGTTATTTAGCAGCCCAAGATTTAACGGTAGATTGTCCCGAGTTAGGTGAAATTACATTTGATGTCGCTTACGGTGGAAATTACTATGCAATCGTAGATCCTCAAGAAAATTTTGCAGGAGTTCATGAGTTTTCTGCGAGTAAAATTATCCAATATTCACAAGGTTTAAGGCAGCGCATTAACGAAAAATATCCAGATTTGTTTATTCATCCAGAGAACAATACTATTCGAGATGTGTCTCATGTATTATGGACAGGACATCCAATAGATCCGACATCGTCAGGACGGAATGCCGTGTTTTATGGTGATAAAGCCATCGATCGATCTCCATGCGGAACAGGAACTTCTGCACGGATGGCACAATTGTATGCTAAAGGAAAATTGAAAATGGGTAAAGACTTTATTCATGAAAGTTTTATAGGTAGTAAATTTATTGGTCGTGTGGAAGAAGAAACTACGCTCGATGGGAAATTGGCTATCGTACCAAGTATTCAAGGTTGGGCTAAAGTGTATGGCTATAATACGATTATAATTGATGATGACGATCCGTATGCACACGGATTTCAAGTTATTTAGATCAAAAAAACAGGAAGTTTAAATTAATATAAAAGTGGAAAAATCTTGAAAAATTGCATCATTATCGGTGGAGGAATTATCGGTTTAAGCACGGCTTATTACTTATTAAAAGAAGGACATCAAGTTACAGTTATCGATAAATCCGATATTACGACAGGTGCATCGTTTGTTAATGCAGGATATATTACGCCAAGTCATTTTATTCCGTTAGCTGCTCCTGGTATGCTCTCAAAAGGCATAAAATGGATGCTAAATTCGTCAAGTCCGTTTTATGTAAAACCACGATTAGATAAGGATTTTTTACAATGGAGTTGGGCGTTTCATAAATCAGCTACAGCTTCAAAAGTAGAGAAAGCAATTCCAGTGCTTAAAGATATTAATGTATTCGGAAGAGATTTATATGAATCTTTAAAGACTTCAAACGAATTTAACTTTCATTACGATCGTAAAGGGCTTTTAATGTATTACAAAACGGAAGTTGCTGGAGAAGAAGAACGGGAAGTAGGCGAGCGCGGAATTAAAGAAGGATTAAACGTAAAATACTTATCGAAAACTGAAGTTAAACACTACGAACCTCATGTAGATTTAGATATTGCAGGCGCTGTATATTATGAAAGTGATGCCCATATGACACCAAGTGAGTTTATGACAAATATGTATGGTTATTTAAAGTCGCAAGGAGTTACATTTTATACCAATGAAACGGTTGAAGACATCTCTGTTGATAATAAAAATATTTCAGAAATTATAACAGATAAACGTCGTCTGAAAGCAGATGAGTTTGTTTTAGCAGCGGGATCTTGGAGCCCGTTGTTGACTAAAAAACTAGGACTTAAGATTCCGGTTCAAGGCGGAAAAGGGTATCGTATTAATGTAGAACGCTCAACAGGAATTCAAATGCCTGCAATATTGGTAGAGGCAAAAGTGGCGGTAACACCTATGCATGGATTTACACGCTTTGCTGGAACGATGGAGTTGGGTGGTCTCAATCTTAATATTAATACCAAGAGAGTGCAAGCCATTGCAAATGCAGCAGCAACATATTATAAAGACTTTAATATTAATGCTGAAGAAATAGCAGCAGCCGATTGTGGTCTACGACCATGTACACCCGATGGTTTGCCATATATAGGGAAATCTAAAAAGTGTAACAACTTAACAATTGCTACTGGTCATGCCATGATGGGGTGGAGCTTAGGCCCGGCGACAGGAAAGTTAGTCTCAGAACTGATTTCAGATAAAAAAATAACATTAAATTTGGATGCTTTTCATCCAGATAGAACATTTTAAATATGAGATATAAACAGATTTCAAATTCACTTTTTATAAATAATAGAACACGTTTTACAACTAAAATGGAGCAAAATACCATTGCCATTTTAACGTCTAACGATGTAAAACATAACAATGCAGACGATATGATGGGGTTCACCCAAAATAACGATCTGTTTTATCTTTCAGGAATAGATCAGGCGGAGACTATTTTAGTCTTGTTTCCAGAAGCTGTTAAGCCAGAAAATAGAGCTATTCTTTTTGTTACAGAAACATCTGAACAAATTAAAATTTGGGATGGTGATAAATTAACTAAGGAACAAGCGTCACAAATTTCGGGAATAGAGCGCGTAGAATGGGTTCATGATTTTGAGAAATTACTTCAGCTTATGGCGTTTGAAGCCGATGGGTTTTACTTAGGTCATAACGAACATGTTAAACGTATAACTCTTAATCAGCAAACACAACAAGATCGCATGATTTTGTGGATAAAAGAAAAATATCCATTACACGATTTACATCGTGTAGCAAAACTAACTCGCGATTTACGACCTGTAAAATCTGAAGAAGAAATAAATCTAATGCAACAAGCTGCAGATATTAGTGTAGAGAGTTTTAAACGCGCATTACGAGCTACCAAACCGGGGATCATGGAATATGAAATCGAGGCAGAACATATATATCACTTAACGAAGTCAGGAGGTTTGCGCCATGCGTTTAAACCTATTATCGCTTCGGGAAAAAATGCATGTGCTTTGCATTACAATACCAATGACGATGTATGCAAAGATGGCGATATGATTCTTATGGATTTTGGCGTGTGTTATGCTAATTATAATAGCGATACCACAAGGTGTTTTCCTGTAAATGGTGAATTTTCAGAACGTCAGAGAGCCGTGTATTCTGCTGTTTTGCATTGCTTAAAAGAAGGCGCTAAATTATTGAAAGCTGGTACTGTGTCTGCCGTTTATGAAAAACAAATGGGTAAATTGGTAGAAGGGCAATTGATAAAGATAGGTTTATTAGATGCTGAAGCCGTTGCTAATCAAGATCCTGAAAAACCGTTGTTTAAGAAATATTACATGCACAATTCTGCGCACCATATAGGTTTAGATGTGCATGATGTAGGTTTGTACTCTCGACCGTTTGAAGTTGGGATGGTACTGACTTGTGAACCTGGAATTTATATTCCAGAAGAAGGTATTGGTTGTCGTTTAGAGAACGATTATTTAATTACTGAAGATGGTAATCGTAACTTAACAGAAGCGATGCCAATAGAAATAGAAGACATTGAATTAATAATGAAAAACAACTAATTAGATGATAACATTAGGATTAGGCGGTTCAACAATTGAAGCCGAATTAGCAGCAATACAGCCCAAAGCACATGTAGTACAACCCATAAAAAACGATGCTTTTCCAGAGCGCATAAAGCGTGCTTTAGAAATAATGGCTACCGAAAACGTGGCGGCTGTATATTTACATGCTGGTACAAATTTGTTTTATTTTACGGGTACAAAATGGCATGCTAGCGAACGTATGGTTGGTGCTTTATTATTAGCCGATGGAACAATTCATTATATCGCACCGCATTTTGAAGAAGGTACAATTTTAGACTTTATGGAATTTGAAGGCCCTATTCATGGTTGGGAAGAGCATGAAAGTCCGTTTGAGTTATTGGTTTCTGTTTTAAAGGAAAATGGAATTACTGAAGGTAATATTGCTATGGACGAAGTGACTCCGTTTTTTATTATAGACGGGGTTTTAAATTGTCAATCAGATTATAAATTAGTCAATGCAAAACCGGTTACTGCAGGTTGTCGTATGATAAAATCTGATGATGAAATTGCAATCATGCAAACCGCAATGGATATCACCATGGAAATTCATAAAGCTGTAGCACGTATTCTAAAGCCAGGAATTGCTGCCCAAACGGTAGTCGATTTTATTCATGAAGCGCATAAACGTTACGGCGCTCCAGATGGGTCTTACTTTTGTATCGTGTTATTTGGTCTAGACACGTCATTTCCGCATGGTGTTAAAAATCCGAAGGATTTAGAAGATAACGATGTGGTGTTAATAGATACAGGTTGTATGCTTCATGATTATATTTCAGATATTACAAGAACATATATTTACGGAGATATCACAGACGAACAGCGTACGATTTGGAACTTAGAACGCGAAGCACAATTTTCAGCTTTTAAAGCGGCTCAATTAGGGCAAACATGCGGATCTATAGATGTTGCTGTTAGAAAAACATTAGAAGTAAACGGTTTAGGTCCAGATTATAAATTACCGGGATTACCACATAGAACGGGTCACGGGATTGGTTTAGATATTCACGAATGGCCGTTCTTAGTAAAAACGGATGAGACTGTTTTAGAGAAAGGTATTTGTGTTAGTATTGAGCCTATGTTAGTAGTTCCAAATAAATTTGGTATTCGTTTAGAAGATCATATTTATATGACGGCATCTGGGCCAAAATGGTTTACAGAGCCTGCTCATACAATTGAAGATCCATTTGGTTTATCAAAATAAAGTTGTTGGTTAGAAAGTGTGATTAAAAAACGGTATTAAAGGTGTGACTTTAATGCCGTTTTTTTTCGTAATAAATAAAATATTGATTCAAATCAAGAAAATTCACTTGTTGCAGTTTGTTTTTAACCGTATTTTCGCAATTCTAAAAAAATAAAATCATGAGTGTATTACAAACTTTGGAAGATCGTAGTAATAAAAGTTGCGAGCTTTGTACTTCAAAAGAACAATTAAAACAGTATACTATTCCGCCATCATTAAACGAAAGTGTCGACAATAGTGTGTTGGTTTGTAATACGTGTTTTGAGCAAATAGAAGGTAATGAAGACATGGATGTTAACCATTGGCGTTGTTTAAACGATAGCATGTGGAACGAAAATGTTGCCGTACAAATTATGTCTTGGAGACTATTGCAACGTTTACGTGGCGAAGGTTGGCCAAAAGATTTAATAGATCTGATGTATCTGGATGATGAGGCTATGGCTTTAGCGCGTGCAACAGGAGAGCATGAAGACGAAAGTGCTAAAATTATTCATCGCGATGTGAATGGCGTTGTTCTTGAAACAGGAGATTCTGTAGTGTTAGTGAAAGATTTAAAAGTAAAAGGATCTAGTATGGTTGCTAAGCAAGGAACTGCTGTTAGAAACATCCGTTTAGATCATGAAAATGCTGAGTATATTGAAGGTAAGGTTGGGAGCCAACAAATTGTGATTATTACAAAATATGTGAAGAAATTGTAAGTTATACAATTCTTTAAATACGATATAAAAACGGGCTGTAATTCTAAACTATAGTCCGTTTTTTATTATAAGTTGTTGTTTCGATAGAGCGAAGAACGCGTTTAGGGAAATTTTAGAATAATGAAATTCCTCTTCGTACCTCATCTGGAATACCGATATTATGCCTGAGTGCTAGTGTATTTATCGAAATAATAGGTTGCGGCTATTAAGTCTTCCAGTGCATGACCAACCGATTTAAAAAGTGTGATTTCGGAATCTGTTTTACGTCCAGTTTTTAGTTGGCCACATAACTCGAATAAATCGGCTTGAATGTCGTCTTCTTTAAGAATTCCGGTAGTAAGCGGAATAAGTATGTCACCACTTTCTTTTAAGCCGCCTTGATAGGTGTCTATATATACAGACGCTTTTAAAATTGCTTCATCGTCCGCTTCACGCATATCTTTTTTATAGGCCCCAACCAAATCAATATGTTGTCCAGCTTTTAAATACTTTCCGAAAACAAGCGGTATTTTAGATAAGGTTGCTGAAGAAATAATATCGACTTTACTAATTTTTTCCTCAATGGTTTTTACAGGCTCAATAGTAAATTGTGTATTTGTAAACTGTTCGCAAATGGCCTTTGCCTTATTATAATCACGTCCGTAAACATATACTTTTTTAATAGGTCGAATACTAGCATGAGCTTCAATTAAATTGGTTGATAATGCTCCCGTTCCGATCATTAATAAAGATTCTGAATCTTCTCGAGATAAAAATGAAGACGCTAATGCAGACGCCGCAGCTGTCCGTTTTACCGTTAAACTTTTAGCTTCTAAGATGGCTTTTAATTGTCCCGTTACCGCATCAAGATATACATAAGTACCTTGAATTGCAGGTAAGTTGTATTTGCTATTTTCAGGACTAACGGTTGCAATTTTTACTCCTGCACATTGCCCAGGATGCCAAGCCGGCATTAATAATAATGTCGAGTCAGATTCTGATTTCGGATTAGGGAAATCATGATGATGACGCATAGGAACTAAAAAGTCGTTGGAAGAGAATCCTACTTTTAGAGCTGTAACTAGAGTTTTAAAATTGGTTGATTCTTCAATAAAATCGGAATCGATTAAAGCTGTGTTTTTCATAACTTAAAACTAATGAATATCTCGAAACGAAAATAATTTATACCCAAAATGGTTAATATTATACGACACACGGATAATTATCAACAAAAAAACGATCTATAAAAAAGTCTTCTGTTTTTTATAGAATGCATCGGCTTGGAATTGCATGAGTTCGCGAGCCTTTTTCTTTTTATAGTGATAGAATTCATCTTCCTCTCCAATATCTGTATAGATTTTATCATTTATAGAAGCATCTGTGTTTACCATGAGTTGTCGTTCATAAATGCGTTGTTCTACTAAAGATTTTATAGCCGTTTCTTCATCTTCTAATTTATAATCGTATTCGCCTTTCTGAGACAGTAATTTTGAAAAAATAGGAGCTGTTTCTATCGCTAAAAACAATAGGAATATAAAAAAAGAAGGCAACCATGATAATGTGCCTAAGGCGGTAACACGTGCCATAAGGCCTCCAAAATTATCAATTATGGGTTGTGTATTGCTCACTTGTGTATCGTAATCGGTTTTTAATTGGGCAATTTGAGATTCTATTGCAGCTATTTTTTCGGTATTAACAGTCCTTAAATTTTGTAATTCAGATAATGCAGTATCGTGTTTGTCTCGTTTTTCCTTGTAAACAGGTCCTTTTCCTAATTTGTTAGTTCCGGATGTGCCTTCGGCTTCTGTAATATAGGTGTTATATAGTGCATCGACTTCTGTGGTTTTGGTGTCTGTTTCCGATTTTAATGCTTCTATTTTCGAATTTAAGACTTCAATATTTGGGTTGAATTGGTTCGCTATTTGACTTTGATTTGCAAGCGTTAAGTCGTTTTTTTGTTCTAATAACACCTGATTAATTTCCTTTTCGAATATTTTTAATTCTAAGGGTTTAGAAATGACAACGGCTATTATTAAGGCTAATATTAACCGCGGAATAACTTGTAGAAATTCATCTAGAAAGGATGCTCTCTTTTTTAATGTGGAGACAATAAATCGATCTAAATTAAAAATAAGGAGTCCCCAAATAACACCAAATACAATGGCTGAAATAAGATTGTCGAATACCATTTGAAGTGCAAAACCAGCTGCAATACTAGCCATAAGAGCTGTGAAAAATACAGTTGCTCCTATACCAGCATATTTGTTTTGTTCGCCGTTGGAACAGGTTTTTAAAATCGTCTGGTCTGCTCCAGAGCAAAGAATGAAGAATTGTTTTAACATGATGATTGATTTGATTGATGATTACTATTAGAACGCTACTTTATATTAAATGTTACACTTTCTTGTGTAAAATATTTAAGATTATAGAGGTCAGTAGTTAGTTACTTATTAATTTAGTTTGATATATTTTATCTCTATCGACCATTTTTGTTATTAAGTTATTGAATATTGTGTTCTTACTTTGCGAACGATTTATTCTAAAAC
>NZ_JAWQUN010000008.1:0-154119 GCF_033447105.1 Formosa sejongensis | reverse complement strand
TCCTTACAATCAAGGTCGGTTTTAAATCGATCAGAAAACTCTAGAAGATTTTGACCTGTAAATATGTTCATGTTTTAATGTGTTTCTTAGGTTTAAAGATAAGTATTTATATACTGACCTCTATAATTTTATTTAAAAATAACGCATGTTTTTTACAAAAGTAAGAACATGCGTTATTAATTATTAAAACGTGAGTTTTATTTTTTAAAATAGACGTTGTTTTCTTTATTAATATCAGCCATTAATTCTTTAGGATCTATTATTATGTCTTTAATTTCTCCGTGAGATTTTTTAAAGGTAAATGTATAAGTTGGATACGCCCAAGCCCAGTCTTCTAATTGTGTTCTAGATTCTGTTTCAGGTTTTTCGCCACGCATCATAGTTAATGGAATATAGAAAAACGCTTTGGTTCCATCGGTATAATTTACTACAATATCTAAAGGCATTGGCATGGATCCAATACGCTCTAAAGTCACGGTAGTTGACGTTTCAGAATCATCAACAGATTTAATTCCGTAATCAATTGTATTTGTAGTTAATGTCCAGTCTGTTAAATACCAATCTAATTCTAAACCAGAAACTTTTTCGGCAGAACGTATAACATCTATAGGTCTTGGATGTTTAAATGAAAAATCTTGGTAATATTTTTTAAGAGTTTTTTTCAAGTTATCTTGTCCGATAACATAACCTAGCTGTGCTAAAAATACTTCACCTTTATTATAGGCTGCGATGCTATATGCCATATTACAATCATAACGATCGGAATGTGTAGATTGTGGTTGTTCTTTACCAGATTTAACTAAGTAATAATAGCCACGATACGCACCTTCTGAAGGGTTTTCTTTATTTTCCTTCATGATTACATTCATTGCTTGATCACTAATATAACTCGTAAAACCTTCGTCCATCCATTCGTGTTTAGATTCGTTTGAAGCTAATAAAAACTGAAACCATGTATGTGCCAATTCGTGAGCTGTAACACCTACTAAGCTACCAAATTTACGTTCGCCAGTAATAAGTGTACACATGGCATATTCCATACCACCATCTCCACCTTGAATCACTGAATATTGTTCGTAAGGGTACTTCCCTACTTCGGTACTAAAATATTGCATTAACTCTACTGTTTTAGGTTGAAGCTTCTTCCAGTTTTCTAAAATAGCAGGATTATTTTTATAGAAAAAATGTAATAAAGGTCCGTTTGGAACTTGCATCGTATCGTGAATATAATCAGGATCTGCAGCCCAAGTAAAATCGTGTACATTAGGGGCAACAAAATGCCAAGATAATGTATTGCCTTTAGGTTCTGTAACTGTAGATGTTTCGTAACCATGGCCAATTTCGTTAGGGTTTTGAAGGTATCCTGTACCTCCAATAGTATATGTTTTATCAATGTTTATAGTGACATCGAAATTTCCCCAAACACCATGAAATTCTCTCCCGATATATGGATCTGCATGCCAACCTTCAAAATCGTATTCTGCTAATTTAGGGTACCATTGCGTCATAGATAATGCTACACCTTCTTTATTATTTCTACCTGAACGACGAATTTGAAGCGGAATTTGTGCATCGTAATCCATATCGAACGTTACTTTTTCTCCAGGTTGAATTGGTTTTTCTAATTTTACTTCAAGAATAGTACCTACCGTTTCGTAAGCGATAGATTTTCCATCTTGTTTAAGCGATTTTACTTTTATATAGCCAATTTCTTCAGGTGTTAAAGTAGAAATTCTACTGGTTCCGTTTTCCATCATTCTTCCATCTGGATCTTCAATGCTTTGTAAGCGGGCATCCATTTCGCTTCCTGGTTGAAAAGCATTTAAGAATAAATGATAGTAAACACTTGTTAGTACATCTGGGGAATTGTTGGTATACACCAATTTCTGAACTCCTTTATATTTATAAGTTTCAACGTCCATATCAACGTTCATAGTGTAATCCACATGTTGTTGCCAATACGTAGGATCTGTATTAGAACTACTATTTACTAAGACATCTGAAGATTTACACGATGTAAAGACTAAAAGAATTACAAAAATTGAGTAAAAAATATGTTTCATATTGATAGGGGTTTAAATAAAAAACCTCACCAAGTTTTGATTGATGAGGTTTTTTAAATTTGGATTAAATTATTTTACTTTAGAAGCCAAAATTAGAGCGTTGTAAGTATTTACCATTTTACCAGATTTAGATAAATCTTCAAAAGGTTGTACGTTATTAGCATCTCCTCCAGTAACGACTTTAATTTTTATAGGTAAACCAGAATCCATTATTACTTGCTTAACTTGAGCAGCAGTTAATTTAGGATACTGAGAACGTATTAAAGCAGCTACACCAGCAACAGCAGGTGCTGCCATAGATGTTCCTCCTTTAATATCGTATTTTTCACTCCCTGGAACTGTAGAGTAAATTTTAGCTCCTGGAGAAAATACATCTACATTAATTTTTCCGTAATTAGAAAAACCAGCAACCATATCTGGACCATATTTAGGCGCTAATGCCCCAACGGTAATAAATGTATCTCCTACTTCTGGACCATTATCTAATTGGTCGTTCGGGAAACAATTTTTAACATCTAAATCCTGTCCTTCATTACCAGCAGCATTTATAAAAAGCACATCGTTTTTACTAGCATATGCAATAGCATCTCTTACCCAGTCACTGTGTGGTGAGTAATATTTACCAAAACTACCGTTAATAACTTGTGCACCATTATCTACAGCATAACGAATAGCTAATGCAATATCTTTATCGTATTCATCTCCATTAGGTACAGCTCTTATGCTCATAATTTTTACATTATTAGCAACACCATTTGCACCTAAACCATTGTTCCGTTCTGCAGCAATAATTCCGGCAACGTGTGTCCCATGACTTTCAGAATCTTTCACTGGCATAACGTTTCCGTTACCATATCCAACATCTGTTAAATCGTCTGGATTATCTCCTGTTTTTCTACCTTCAAAGTCTTTATTAAGATTAAAGTTTAAACGTTCAGAGATGCTTTCTGCTCCGTTTTTTAAATCTTTTTTAGCTGCATTTACATCTACAAATCCAAGACCTAAAATATATTTACCAATGGCAACAGCTCTAGATAATTCTTCGTTATCTCCTGGGTTAATACTTTCGATATCCGCTAAATTATAATCTGATTTATTTAATTTAGTAGATAAGATTTCGTCTGCATCTATTAATTGTTGCAATAACTGATCGTATTGCGTTTTGTAATTTAAATATTTAGCATATTCTTCATCATATTCAGCTTGAGCTCTTGCATAATCTGGATTTGCTTCATCTCCGCTAGCTAATAAACGTACATATTCTAATTGTTCGTCGTAAGTTTCACCTAAGAAATTCCATCCGTGAATATCATCGATATAACCATTTTTATCATCATCAATTCCGTTATTAGGAATTTCTTTTTCATTTGTCCAGATAACATCTACTAAATCTTCGTGTTCAATATCAATTCCAGAGTCAATTACCGCAACGATAATCGTTTTTCCAGTTTTATTTTTAATAATATCTGTATAAGCTTTCTGAACACTCATACCTGGAATGGTATCTTTAATAAGATCTAAATGACCCCAAGTGTGTTGTTCTGTTTCTGTAAGGTCTGAAACTTTTAATGGTGCGGTATCTATATTTTCGATAGGAGTCGAAAGAACCTTAGCTCCACCACCACAACTAGTTAAAACAGTTGCTAATATGGTTGAGAATAGAATAGGTTTAATAAAATTCATAAGTTATTAATATGTTAATTAAAAATATCTTTACAAGTGTACGTGTCTTTTAAACGCACACCTTTTTCTGTATGTTGTAAGGTGATTATTTCGTTATGAGCATCGTGCTCCAAAAATAAGTAATAATTATTATCGGCAGCTTTATTTAAAAACTTTTCTTTCTCATCAAGGGTTATCAAAGGTCTAGTATCGTAACCAATCACATAAGGTAAAGGAATATGTCCTGCAGTTGGCAATAAATCTGCCATGAATACTATGGTTTTATCTTTGTAAGTAATTTGTGGAATCATTTGTTTATCGGTATGTCCATCTACAAATAAAATATCGAAACCTAATTCACTATTTTCTAAAAGATCGTTTTCAGGAAGCCCTGTAAATTTTAATTGTCCGTTTTCTTCCATTGGAAGAATATTTTCTTTTAAAAATGATGCTTTTTCTCTTTTATTAGGCTGGGTTGCCCATAACCAGTGATCTTTATTACTCCAAAAATGGGCATTTTTAAAAGCCGGTTCGTAACCCGTTCTATCCTTATTCCATTGTATACTTCCGCCACAATGGTCGAAATGTAAATGGGTTAAAAACACATCGGTAATATCGTCGCGATGAAAGCCATAAGCTTTAAGTGAAGCATCTATAGAATGATTTCCCCAAAGTGAATAATATCCAAAAAATTTATCAGATTGTTTATCACCCATTCCTGTATCTACTAAAATAAGCCTGTTACCATCTTCTATTAAAAGTGATCGCGCAGCAATATCAATTAAATTATTAGCATCTGCTGGATTGGTTTTTTGCCAAATAGTTTTAGGAACTACGCCAAACATAGCACCACCATCGAGCTTAAAATTTCCAGTTTCGATTGGATATAAATTCATCTTATTAAAATTTAAAGCGTAAAGTTAAAAATAGTGAAGCAGTTTTAAGGAAATCTTATTTTTTATTGGGTCTTTTTTAACATAAAAAGCCATGCATATCCTATATAAACCAAAACTTTTATATATTCACCTTAGAAAAAATGATGCATGTTAGAACTCGCTGGGATAATTATATTAGGAATATTAGCACAATGGGTGGCTTGGAAATTTAAGATACCAGCCATTTTACCTTTGATACTTATTGGGTTATTGGTTGGACCTATTGCAGCCGAATTCTTCTCTGAAGATGGCTCGAAATGGATAGAACCTATTTGGAATGGGAGAGAAGGTCTTTTTCCGGGAGAAAGTTTGTTTTATTTTGTTTCGCTCGCCATTAGTATTATTTTATTTGAAGGTGGTTTAACCTTAAAGTTAAGCGAAATTAAAAATGTTGCTCCTTCCATTACAAAACTTATTACTTTAGGCTCTGCCGTTACCTTTTTTGGTGCAGCTATGGCCGCACATTATACGTTTTATTTAAGTTGGGAAATTTCGTTTCTATTTTCAGGTTTAATTATTGTAACCGGACCAACTGTAATTACGCCAATTTTAAGGAATATTCCCTTGCCAAAAGATGTGTCTGCCGTATTAAAATGGGAAGGTATTTTAATAGATCCAATAGGTGCTTTAATCGCCGTATTGGTTTTCGAATTTATTAGTGTAGATGCTGGCGGAGAATTTACAAAACGTGCATTTATAGAATTCGGAAAAATTGTATTATTCGGTTTTACATTCGGTTTTACCTTTGCACATGCTTTAAATACTATTATTAATAGAAAATGGATTCCGCATTATTTATTAAATGTGTTCGCATTAGCATCTGTTTTAGGTGTGTTTGTATTATCTGATTCTTTTGCTCACGAATCCGGCCTTTTAGCTGTAGTGGTAATGGGAATGGTTTTAGGAAATTCTAAATCTCCATATTTAAAAGAATTGCTTTATTTTAAAGAATCACTTAGTGTTTTATTAATTTCAATTCTGTTTATTTTATTAGCTGCCAATATTAATATAAGTGATTTATTACTGATTTATAATTGGAATACAGCGGTTTTATTTGCTATTGTTGTGTTTATAATAAGACCTATTGCTGTGTTTATTAGTACGTATAAATCTTCTTTAAAACTAAACGAAAAACTGTTTATAAGTTGGGTTGGCCCTCGTGGTATAGTTGCAGCAGGAATTGCTTCATTATTTGGATTAAAGTTAGCTAAAAGTGGTATTCAGGATGCCGAGTATATTACACCTTTAGTGTTTATGATAGTACTTGGAACAGTACTTTTAAATGCCACAACAGCACGTTTATTTGCAAAATTAGTTGGTGTATTCTTGAAAAAATCTGAAGGAATATTAATTGTTGGAGCATCTAAATTATCACGATTAATCGGTCATTATTTAGAAGAAAATGGACGACATGTGGTGTTAATCGACAGTAACCAAGAGAATATTAAAAAGTGTCATGAATTAGGATTAGAAGCTATAAACACCAATATTTATTCTGATACGTTAATGGATAATATAGAGTTGAACGATGTCGGGTTTCTTATGGCATTAACAGCAAGTGCAGATATTAACAAGTACGCTATAAACAAGTTTGGAGAGCAGTTTGGTGAAAATGGGTCGTTTAGATTATTAACTGCAGATGAGATAAGTAATAGTGACAAAATTCCACGTGAAGTGTTATTTGCGCAAACCGATGATTTTAATTCGTTAAGTGAAGTGACACGCAAATATCCCGCGATTAATGAAATTGAAATAAAAGATAAATCGCACTTTTTGAATTTAGTAAAAATTAGTGATGCCGATATAGATATTATCCCTATTTTTATTAAAAATGATAAGGGTGTTTTAGATATTATTTCGTCTTCAAATAGAGATAAACATATTATTGAACCTGGTTATAAATTAGTCTATATAGGAAAACCTTTTGATGTTGAAAAAATGTAATTCTTCAATAGAAATATTACTTTAAAATTTATAAAAATAAAAACGCTCGTGGATAAATTCGCGAGCGTTTTTTTTATGTTTAAAATTTTTGACTTTTCGTTGCCTTGAATTCCATTTAGAGTCTTAATGTTAGTAACCTTGATTCTTTTATGTGATGATCATAAATTTTCAGCAAGGCGATACCTTTTTATTATTTAAAACACTACATAAAATGAATTTCGCTAAAGGCTTTATCAACTATTAATTCATTATTAATTGTAACTTGATTTAACGTTTTAAAATCGATTTCAACATTATCAATTTCAATTTTTTCTATGGTAAAAGGAAATCCTATTAATTTCAATTTAAAGCGCGTGTAAGGCGCTATATATTTACCTGTGGTATGTTGCTGTATAATTAATTCGTTCTCCTTACCAGTAAGTTTAAATTTACTTAAACTATAGCGTCCTTTTGTATAATCGTAACCGTCGTGAGCATCGTCGAATAAGAGCGATTGTTCTTTTCCTATTTTATAACGGACTTCTAAAGTGATTTCATCAAATTCCTTTTCTCCAACATATTGTTGCACCGGATATTTCGGAATTATAGTTCCTTCTTTAATAAATATTGGCATAGTATCTAAATCGGCATCTACCCATATTTCTCTACCTCCTTCAATATGTTCTTCAGTCCAATAGTTATACCAATTTCCACGAGGGATATACATACGTCTACCTTTAGAATTAGGTTCTAAAATAGGACATACCAATATGTTATTTCCGAAGATAAATTCATCTGTACGATAATGTGTTTGTATGTCTTCTTGATCGAATAGAACAAGCGATTTTAATACGGGAACACCTTCGTCTAAATATTGCCAAAATGCAGTGTATAAATAGGGCAGAAGCTCGTAACGCAATTCTATAAACGAACGTACAATATCTGTAACTTCGTCTCCAAACATCCAAGGTTCTTGCTCCCCATGATCTCCAGAAGAATGTGTTCTACAAAACGGATGAAACACCCCTAACTGAATCCAGCGTGTATATAATTCGCCATTTGGTTGTTCTGCAAATCCGCCAATATCACTACCAATAAATGAAAATCCCGAAAGCGCCATACGTTGTGCTTGTACATTGGCAATCCATAAATGTTCCCAAGTAGCGACATTATCTCCAGTCCAAGACGAAGAATAACGTTGCGTTCCAGAATAGGCAGCTCTTGTAATAACAAACGGACGTTTTGGGTACGCAAATTTCTTTAACCCTTGGTAGGTTGCTCTAGCCATTTGCATGCCATAAACGTTATGCGCTTTTCTGTGGCTACAGCGGTTTCCGTCGTAATCGTGGCGTACATCGTCTGGGAATGTTTTGTTAGGAACCTCCATAACGGCAGGCTCGTTCATATCGTTCCAAACGCCTTTTACGCCTATATCTTCAACAAGTTCTTTAAATAAATCGGCCCACCATTCTCTAACTTTTTTATTTGTAAAATCTGGAAAATAACATTCTCCGGGCCAAACTTTCCCTTTCATATAAGGACCATCTGCACGTTTACAGAAATAATCTTTATCTAAAGCTTCTTTAAAAACATCGTAATCAGGATCTATTTTAATACCTGGATCTATAATTACTATAGTTTTAAATCCATCGTCGGCCAATTCCTTAACCATGCGTTTCGGGTCTGGAAAATATTCTTTATTCCATGTAAAACATCGGAAGCCTTCCATATAATCGATATCCAAATAAATGGCATCGCATGGGATACTTAATTCCCTAAATTTTGAAGTGACTTCTTTAACTTTAGATTCTGGATAATAACTCCATTTACATTGGTGATATCCTAAAGACCACATGGCTGGAAGTTGATGAGGTTTCCCTGTTAAATCGGTGTATTTGGCAACAACATCTCCCATTTTTGGGCCATAAATAAAGTAGTAATTCATTTCGCCACCCAATGCCCAAAAACTGGTTATGTTTTTTCGTTCTTGTGCAAAATCGAAATGCGATCGAAATGTATTATCGAAAAATATACCATAAGATTTACCATGATGTAAACCGGTGTAAAACGGAATGGCTTTGTATAGCGGATCTGTATATTTGCCATAGGCAAAAGAATCTGAAACCCAATTTTCGAAACGTTTTCCTTTTAAGTTTAAATGATCAGGTTTATCCCCTAGGCCGTAATAACTTTCTCCGTCGTTAGAGACCTTACTCATTTTTACAATATTACCACCAAACTCGAAGCTTTCTTCCCAATGAAAGCCAATTTCATCCTGACAGATTAGTGTATTATCTAGAGCATCAAAAAGCGAAATTTTCAAATCGTTTTTTACAATTTTACAGATCACTTTTGAGGTTGTAATGATATATAAGTCTTTCGTTTCTTTAACGTCTAAAAGATTGTATCCTGTCCCAGCATATTTTGAAATGGCATAAGAAAAATCATTTTCGAAATTAGAATCTGTAGCATATCTAAATCGTAAAACACTATCGCGAACTATTGTTAATTGTAAACCAACACCGTTTGCTGTTGTAAAATGAAGTGTATCAATATTTTTTTCGTAAGAAATAATATGGTCAGGGTATTGATTTCCCTTTTTTTCTAATTCTGTATTTATAATCATAATATATAAATATAGGATGTAAAATAAATCTGAAACTTCAGATTTATTTTACATCCTTTTTTGTTAAAAATAGGACTTTTTTTATTTAAAGGAATACTATTTTAAGTGCTAAAATTAAACATATTACAAATGAGATTATTTATATTTAAAAATACAAATAGCAAGTGGAGGAACGGTTATTGAAACCATAAAAGGTTTATTATTCCATGTTTTCTTTTTAGCCTTTATAGCTTTCTTATTTAAAGTACCGCCACCACCAAATTCTGTACTATCACTATTAAATACTTCAATTAAGCTACCTTTTCTTGGCACTCCAATATCGTAGTTCTCATGACTGTTTGGTGTAAAATTACACACTACAATAAGGTCATTTTCTGGGTCGTGTCCTTTTCTAATATAAGACATTACGGCATTTTGATGATCGTCGTAGCTAATCCATTCAAATCCGTCTTGGCTAAATCCTTTTTCGTATAAAGCTGGCGTGTTTTGGTATAATGCGTTTAATGTTTTTACGTATTCTTTTGCTTGAATATGTGGTTCAAATTCTAGTAAATTCCAATCTAAACTGGTTAGGAAATTCCATTCGTTATATTGACCGAATTCTGCACCCATAAAAAGTAATTTGGTTCCAGGATGCGTATACATATAACCAAACATGAGTCTTAAATTTGCAAAACGTTGCCATTCGTCTCCAGGCATTCTACCTAAAACAGAGTTTTTTCCATACACCACTTCGTCATGCGAAATTGGGAGCATAAAATGTTCTGAAAATGCATATGCTAAACTAAACGTAATTTCGTTTTGATGATAACTTCTGTAAATGGGATCTTTCTTAAAATAATCTAAGGTATCGTGCATCCAACCCATCATCCATTTCATACCGAAACCTAATCCTCCATGTTCAACTTTATTGGTAACACCTGTAAAAGCTGTAGATTCTTCAGCAATGGTTTGTATGCCATCAAACATAGAATATACGGCTTCATTGCATTCTTTTAAAAATGAAACAGCTGCTAGATTTTCGTTTCCACCATAAATATTCGGTTCCCATTCGCCTTCTTCTCTAGAATAATCTAGATAAATCATAGAAGCAACAGCATCTACACGTAATGCATCTATATGATAATATTTAAGCCAGTAGACAGCATTACTTATTAGAAAAGCACGGACTTCTGGTCGTTCATAATTAAAAATTAAACTTTTCCAATCTGGATGATACCCTTTTCTAACGTCTGGATGTTCGTATAAATGGGAACCATCAAAATTACCTAAACCATGAGCATCTGAAGGGAAATGGGAAGGCACCCAATCCAATATTACTCCAATATCTGCATCGTGAAATGCATCTACTAAGCCCATAAATTCTTGTGGCGTTCCAAATCGAGATGATGGTGCAAAATAGCCTGTAATTTGATATCCCCAAGACGGATCGTAAGGATATTCCATTATAGGCATAAGTTCTACATGAGTAAAATTCATTTCTTTTACATACTCTACTAAAGTTTTAGAAAGCTCTGTATAGGTTAAGAAACGATCTTCTTCAACGTTTTTCATCCAAGAACCTAAATGTACTTCGTAAACCGCATAAGGTTTGTCTAAGCCATTTTTTTCATTACGATAAGACATCCAATTTTTGTCTTTCCATTCATAATTTGAAGTTTCCCAAACTATGGAAGCTGTTTTTGGAGGTTGCTCGCAACGAATTCCGTAAGGATCTGCTTTTTCAGTTTTAACGCCGTCGTTATGACTTGTAATAGCATATTTATATAAAGAACCTTTACCAACATTAGGTATAAACCCTTCCCAAATTCCGCTGGAATCCCAGCGGACGTTTAGAGGGTGTTCTTCTGTATTCCAAAAGTTAAAATCGCCAATTACTGAAACAGATTTTGCACTAGGAGCCCAAACTGCAAAGTATGTTCCCTTTTCACTTTCGAAGGTTGTGATATGTGATCCAAATTTTTCAAATAAATTATAATGTTTTCCTGATTTGAATAGGTTAATATCAAAATCGGTAAATAAGCTAAAAGTTTTAACTTTTGTCATAATAGTATGTTGTAAATCACTTCAAGATAGTTTGAAGTTAAAAAAATATATTTAAAATACTTTTGGTTTTAAAGTACAAATCCTGAAGGTACAGTCGCTCCTTTTTTAATAACTACAATACCATCTCTTACTACATATATGTCGGTTTCTGTATCTTCTAAATGTGGTCCTCCGTTAATAGTTACGTTGTCTCCAATTTTACTATTTTTGTCAATAATAGCGTTATTGATTGTACAACGTTCGCCAATACCAACTAGAATTGGAATATGATTTTGTTCTATTTCGTCAAGTGTTTCGTAATAGTCAGACCCCATGATGTATGTATTAGTTATTACGGTGTCTTTTCCAATACGTGCACGAATTCCAATAACTGAATGTTCAATTTTTGAAGCATGTATAATACAACCTTCAGCAATTACAACTTTATTTAATGTTGTTCCAGCTAGTTTTGTAGTTGGTAACATTCTGGCATGCGTGTAAACACGTTGATTTTTATCGTATAAATTGAATTTAGGAATATCGTCTGTTAATCCTAAGTTAGCTTCAAAGAACGATTCTATAGTACCTATATCTGTCCAATAGCCTTCATATTGATAACTAAATACAGGGCGTTTACCAATCGCTTGTGGTATAATTTCTTTTCCAAAATCGTTAGTACTCGGGTCGTTCATTAAATCGATTAACAATTGTTTGTTAAATACGTAAATACCCATAGACGCTAAATAATGGCGTCCTTCATTTTTCATTTCATCACTTACTTCAGATTCCCAACCTTTTATTAATTCACTGTT
This sequence comes from Formosa sejongensis, assembly GCF_033447105.1. Lineage (NCBI taxonomy): Bacteria > Pseudomonadati > Bacteroidota > Flavobacteriia > Flavobacteriales > Flavobacteriaceae > Formosa > Formosa sejongensis. The sequence continues at coordinate 142,073 of NZ_JAWQUN010000008.1, read as the reverse complement.
AGGTTTTTCAATAAATGAAGAAATCATACTGTTTTCATCCGTTTTTAAGATCCCGAACGATGTTCCGTCTTTAGCATTTACAGGATATGTTGCCACACTAATCTCTGCGCCGCTTTCTATATGTTTTTCAATTAATTCATTAAAATCCATTTGATATAACTGATCTCCAGATAGGATTAAAGCATATTCAAAATCGTTTCTTAAAAAGTGATGCATACTTTGTCTAACAGCATCTGCAGTACCTTGAAACCAAGTATCGTTACCTATTGTTTGTTCTGCAGCCAATACATTTACAAAAGCATCACTAAAGAAACTAAAATGATATGTATCCTTTATATGTCGGTTTAATGATGCCGAATTAAATTGTGTTAGTACAAACATACGTTTGATGTCTGAGTTGATACAGTTAGAGATAGGAATATCTACTAATCTGTATTTTCCTGCTATTGGAACAGCTGGTTTAGATCTGTCTTCTGTTAAAGGGTAAAGCCTTGAGCCTTGACCTCCACCTAAAATTATAGATAGTACTTTGTTGTTAATCATAAAAATGGATTTAATGAGTTATAGACGTTTAAATATGATTGAGCTGAAGCGTGCCAAGAATGATCTATTGACATTACTTCAGATCTTGTTTGTTTAAAAATTTCTGAGTCATAAAATTCTGCGGCGCGTTCAATAGCCTCGCAAACTTCTGCAACATTTACTTCGTTATGGCAAATTCCAAAACCACCATCGTAGATATCTATTACGGTGTCTTTTAATCCTCCAATACTATGTACGACAGGTATTGTGCCGTATCTTAAAGAATACAATTGGTTTAAACCACACGGTTCTACACGCGAAGGCATTAATAGAAAATCTGCTCCTGCATAAATGATGTGAGAGAGTCTTTCATCGTAACCTATAAAGGCATTGTATTTGTCTTTGAATCTTTCTTTTAGGTTTATAAGGTCGTTTTCGGTGTGTTTTTCACCAGAACCTAATAATAATATAGAGATATCGTTTCCAAATAAGGATTCAGAAAAAATCTTTGGAAATAAATCGGCTCCTTTTTGTTCAACCAAACGCCCAATAAATGCAAAAAGCGGCTTGTTAACGTCTAAATTAAATTCGTTACACAACCATTCTTTATTTTTGAATTTTCCGTGTTCAATGGTCTCTTTAGTATAATTCTCTATAATTAAAGGATCTGTTTCTGTATTCCAAACCTCTGTATCTATACCATTTAAAATACCAATACATTTTGCATGTTCGTTACTTAGAAGCGATTCTAAGCCATTGGCACTTTCCTTTAATTCATCCATATAGCTAGGAGAAACTGTAGTCACAATCCAAGCACATTTAATGGCTGAAGCTAACGGATTTATAACATGGTTCCAGTCTAATAATCCAACATGACTAAATTTAAACTCAGGAATTAGACTAACTAAATCGTGAGAAAATGCGCCTTGATATTGTGCATTGTGAATAGTAAATGCTACAGGAACCTTTCTTAACATTGAATATCTAAATGATTCTTGCACCATAAATGGGACTAATCCCGTGTGGTGATCGTGACAATGTATTACGTCGGGTATCTCTCCTTGAGCGATCCAATCTAATGCAGCTATTTGAAAGGCTAAAAACCGTTCTGTGTCGTCTGATGTGTATACAAAATCTGTATATAATAGTTCAGGAACATCTACAAAAAAAATGTTGAAACCTAGTTCGTTTTCGTTTTCTTTTAAGGTTAAAATCCTAAAATCATAATCTGTGTCACCTAATAAAATCGTGTCGTTATAAACAGGTTTAAAACAATGCGATTTGGTGAATTTATTATTATAAAACGGCATAATGACCTGGCTTGTAACGCCCAGTTCATTTTGGTATTTTGGTAGCGCCCCTAAAACGTCAGCAAGACCTCCAACTTTTGCTATAGGGTAACATTCGGCACTTAGATGAGTGATAATCATAGTTTATAAAATGGCAATTCCCTATAAACTTAGAAAGATTAATTGAATTCTCTATTATGATTCTATAACAATTGTAAAAAAAAACGTTATTTGGAATAATTATTCACTGTTTAATGGTAAAATATTTTTGGTTTATTAAACAGGATAGTTAAAAAATTATGAAATACCTTTAATCAGAATATTTATACCATAAAAAAAGACTGCCTTTTCAGACAGTCTTTATATAGAGTTATAATGTATTTTTTATTTAGTCGTTTAGTTTTAAAACGGCCATAAATGCTTGTTGAGGTATTTCTACATTTCCAACAAGACGCATACGCTTTTTACCTTTTTTCTGCTTTTCTAAAAGTTTACGTTTTCTAGAAATATCTCCTCCATAACATTTTGCTGTTACATCTTTACGTAAAGCTTTAATGGTTTCTCTAGAAATAATTTTAGCACCAATTGCTGCTTGAATTGGAATATCGAATTGCTGACGTGGAATTAATTCCTTCAGTTTTTCACACATTTTCTTTCCAATGTGTTGAGCGTTATCGGCATGAATTAAAGCTGAAAGGGCATCTACAGGTTGTGCATTCAATAAAATATCCAGTCTTACTAATTTAGAAATTTTCATACCAATTGGGTGGTAATCGAAAGATGCATACCCTTTAGATACTGTTTTTAAACGATCATAGAAATCGAATACAATTTCAGCTAAAGGCATATCGAACGTTAATTCAACACGCTCTGGTGTTAAATACGTTTGATTTAAAATCATTCCTCTTTTTTCAATACAAAGTGACATTATGTTTCCAACAAAGTCAGATTTTGTAATGATTGTGGCTTTTATGTAAGGTTCTTCAACTCTGTTAATTGTTGAAGGATCTGGTAAATCTGATGGGTTATTTACTATAAAAGAGGTATTAGGATTTTTGTTTGTATAGGCGTTATAAGATACGTTAGGTACCGTTGTAATAACGGTCATGTCAAACTCGCGCTCTAAACGCTCTTGAATTATTTCCATGTGAAGCATTCCTAAGAATCCACAACGGAAACCAAAACCTAAAGCGGCAGAACTTTCTGGGAAGAACACTAAAGATGCATCGTTAAGCTGTAACTTTTCCATAGAGTTACGTAACTCTTCGTAATCATCTGTATCTACTGGGTAAATACCAGCGAAAACCATTGGTTTTACATCTTCAAAACCTTCAACTATATTTGTAGTCGGATTATCAAAATCTGTAATGGTATCACCAACTTTTACTTCTTTTGCTGTTTTAATTCCAGTAATAAGGTAACCAACATCTCCAGCTTTTACACTTTTCTTTGCAACTTGTGTAAGTTTTAAAGTTCCTACTTCGTCTGCATAATATTCTTTATCTGTAGCGACAAACTTAATTTTCTGACCTTTTTTAATTTCACCATTAAAAACTCTAAAATACGTTTCAATACCTCTAAAGGTGTTATACACTGAATCGAAAATTAAGGCTTGTAATGGTCCGTCAGGATCACCTTTTGGAGCAGGAATACGTTCTATAACTGCTGTTAAAATATCTTCTATTCCAATTCCTGTTTTTCCACTTGCGTGAATAATATCTTCTGGATTACATCCTAAAAGCTCGACGATATCGTCTGTAACTTCTTCAGGATTTGCACTTGGTAAATCTATTTTATTAAGTACTGGAATAATCTCTAAATCGTTTTCTAAAGCGAGATATAAGTTAGATATAGTTTGAGCCTGAATACTTTGAGCCGCATCTACAATTAATAACGCACCTTCGCAAGCAGCTATAGATCTAGATACTTCGTACGAGAAATCGACGTGACCAGGAGTATCAATAAGATTTAAAATATATTGTTCACCTTTATAGGTGTATTCCATTTGAATGGCATGCGATTTTATGGTAATACCACGTTCGCGCTCCAAATCCATAGTATCCAATAGTTGGTTTTGTTTTTCACGCTCTGTAACTGTGCCTGTAAAATCTAATAAACGATCGGCTAAAGTACTTTTACCGTGATCGATGTGTGCAATGATGCAAAAATTTCTGATGTTCTTCATAAAGAAAACTATACCTTGCTTTAATCTGCAAATATAGTTGATTTACATGAGCAATTTTTAATTTTTAAACAGTAGTTTTTGTAAGAAAAATATTTATGATTCATTATGGTTTGCTATACTTGATTTTGTTTCATTTATTATATGTTTGTAATACCTATTTATTTAATTTATGCTTTTTAAGTTATCGATTTGTTTCTTTTTGTGCTCTTTAATGTGTTTTTCGCAAGAAATTCAGGTTTCAGGCCAGATAAATGATGCGCATAACTTACCTCTTGCATATGCAAATGTAATTCTTGTAAATAATGAAGATGATACATATGTTAAAGGAACAATATCCGATGACGATGGACACTATATTATAGCCGATGTTAAAGTTGGAAATTATAAATTAGAAGTTAGTTTTATAGGATATTCTGGGTATACCAAAACTTTACAGCTAGATAGCAGTACCGTTTTTCAAACCATTGTATTACATGAATCTACAGAGGAGTTGGAGGCTGTGAATATTGTAGTAAATCAGCCCACTTTTAAAAAACAGTCGGACCGATTAATTTTTAATATAGAGAATACATCACTAACGGAAGGAAGTGTTTTGGATGTGCTAAAAAGTACACCTGGGATTTTAATAATGAATGACGAAATAAGTGTTAAAAACAGTTCGAATATTATTTATTTAATTAATAATAAACGGGTGTATTTAACGGGAGAAGATTTGCAACAATTGTTGTCGGGTACAAATGCTGCTTATGTACAATCTGTTGAAGTGATTACCAATCCGCCTGCAAAATACGATGCCGAAGGTGCTGCAGTTGTTAATATTAAAATGAGTAAAAATCTAATTACTGGGTATAACGGAAGTGTATACGCGAATTATACACAAGGTATTTACCCGAGGTTTAATGCTGGAATGAGTAATTTTTATAAAACAGATAAATTAAATGTTTTTTTTAATTATTCCTACGGCGAAAATAAGATAAACAGATACGATACAAGCGATGTTAAATTTATTGAAAATAGTACTGTAGTAGGAGAGTGGAATAGTGAAAGTGATAGAAATACAAAAACGAAAGCACATAATGCCAATGCCAATTTAGATTACTCCATTAATGATTCAAATGTACTTTCGTTTTCAGCTAATGTGAATGTCACACCATATTGGAAACGAAATGCTAATATGGAGACTGAAGCTGTAGATTCTTCATTTGTTGCTATAAACAATACAGACGATTCTACGACCAATGTCGCAGCAAATATTGATTATGTAAATACATCGGAATCAGGACATACATTGTCTGTTAATCTTCATCATACTAATTATGAGTACGACAGGTATCAGGATATAAATTCTAAATATTACGATATAAACAATGTATTTACAAGCGAGAATATCTTTAATTCTACATCGCTTCAAAATACATATATTTATTCCGGACAAGCAGATTATACTATGACTTTAGAGCGAGATGTTGCTTTAGAATTTGGAGTGAAAGTATCTGTAATCGATTCAGAAAGTGGGATAGATCAATATTATTTAGAACAGAATAGTTTTGTGATAGATGTTATAAATAGTGGTGTATTCGATTATAATGAAATAAATTATGCAGCTTACATAAATACTTCAAAGTCTTGGGACTCGTGGAGTTTTTCAGCAGGATTACGAGGTGAATATACAGATACCGAAGGTGGAGTGTCTAGTTTAAATCAGAAAAATAAATCGGATTATTTTAAATTATTCCCAACGGTAAATATCTCTCACGATTTTAATGAAAATAACAGTCTAGGATTATCCTACGGAAAGCGTATTGAGCGTCCAACGTATTCATCCCTAAATCCGTTTAAATACTATTTTAACGATTACACCTATTTACAAGGAAACCCCGATTTACAACCCACAATCTCATACCTAACCACATTATCTTATACTTTAAAAGGAGCGTATACCTTTGAATTGTATTACCGGTACGAAAACGATCCCATTTCCGAATTAGTCTTCCAAGAGAATAACACAAACCAGTTAATTTACTTACCTACCAATTTAGAAAAATCGATCGATTATGGCTTTGATTTTATGACGTATAAACCCATAACAGATTTTTGGTCGGTATATTTTGTTAATTCTATTTTCCATGAAACATCCTATTTTAAAGCGGTACAAAGTGGAAATACAACCGAAACGAATCAAACTTGGGCGATGTATACTAATGTTATGAATTTCTTTACTTTTTTAGAAGATCGTAGTTTAAGTGGTGAAATTTCAATTTTGTATTTATCACCAATGATTAATGGAGCTTCAGATATTTCTTCAAGAACACAAGTAGATTTAGGCGTAAAAAAGAGTTTTAATAACGGAAAATGGGTGGCTTCACTTAAAGCTAGTGATATTTTTAAAGCCACAGATTTTACTGTTAAAAATAAGTATTTAAATCAAGATAATCAATATTACAGTCGATTCGATAATCAATGGTTTCGTTTAGGATTACGTTACAATTTTGGAAACACAAAATTAACGACCAACGAAAAAGAGGAAAAAGAATTAAACGAACGTAATCGCTTAAAATCTGAGGGTTCAAATAATTAGAATGCAGATTTAGATCCTGTTTTTTAAATTTCATGTTTTAAACACTTCAAATACAAAACATTAAAGAAATAGTATTTATTCTATCATTTTCAGTATTTTTGCCCACTTAAAAAACAGACTTTGGTTAAAATAGATACTATAGAACTTCCCGATTTTCCGTTGCTTTTAGCACCAATGGAAGATGTTAGCGATCCACCCTTTCGTGCACTTTGTAAAGAGCAAGGCGCCGATGTCGTGTATACCGAATTTATTTCTAGCGAAGGCCTAATTCGTGATGCTGTGAAAAGCACTATGAAATTAGATATCTATGAAAAAGAACGTCCGGTTGGGATTCAAATTTTTGGAGCCAATTTAGAGAGTATGCTTCAAACCGTAGATATTGTAACCGCGTCTAAACCGGATATTATCGATATTAATTTTGGATGTCCTGTAAAAAAAGTGGTCTCTAAAGGCGCTGGAGCAGGAATTTTAAAAGACATCGATTTAATGGTAAGTTTAACCGAAGCCATGGTAAAACGTACGCACTTGCCAATTACTGTAAAAACCCGTTTGGGTTGGGATCACGATTCTATTCGAATTATGGAAGTTGCCGAACGTTTACAAGATGTAGGGTGTAAAGCGATTTCTATTCACGGTCGTACACGTGCGCAAATGTATAAAGGGGATGCCGATTGGGGACCTATTGCCGATGTGAAAAATAATCCTAGAATGCATATTCCAGTTTTCGGAAATGGAGATGTAGATACGCCAGAGAAAGCGATGAGAATGCGTGACGAATATGGTTTAGATGGTTGTATGATTGGTCGTGCAAGTATTGGGAATCCATGGTTTTTTAAGCAAGTCAAGCACTTTTTTACAACCGGAGAGCATCTTGCTCCAATTTCTATTGAAGAGCGCGTAGAAGCCGCTAAACGTCATTTACAAATGGCGATTGATTGGAAAGGTGAAACTTTAGGTGTTTTTGAAACCCGTCGTCATTATACAAACTACTTTAAAGGGATTCCACATTTTAAAGAATATCGCCAGCGTATGGTAACAAGCGATGCATCTAAAGATGTTTTTGATGCATTCGATATGGTTTTAAATGATTTTTCTGATTATCAGTTTTCTGAATAATCGCTTTTAAATCGTTTCGATTAAAGATTTAGAAATCCGAACGGAAGCAATTTTTGAAGCTATAATTCCTAATACCGAAATGGTAAGCAGAACTATAATTAAATTTGGAATCGTAATCGCTACCGGGTAAGGTAGGTTTGGTGTAATCATAACTAAAGAAAATGCTTGTTGAAGTCCTACAATTACCAGACCGAGAATTAAGCCTATAATACCGCCAAAAACAGACATTAAACTGCCTTGATAGAAAAATATACGTCTTATATCCTTTACTGAAGCTCCGAGTTTGTAAAGTGTGCTTAGTGTTTTCTTTTTGTCTAAAATCATCATTACTATAGAACCTATCACATTAAAAAGAGCGATAATTAAAACTAAAGTGAAGATTAAATATACGGCTAGGTTTTCAGTATTAAGCATTTTGTAAAGCGCATCATTCAGCTGTACACGATTTTTAATAATCACATTTTCACCTAAAATAGATTCAAGTCTAGGTTTTATAGAAGCTTCGTCGACATTGGGATTTAGCTTAAATTCTATAGCAGATAGTTGATTGGGTGCATAACTTAAAAGTTCGCGAGACATTTCAAAAGGCGTATATACATAGGTTTCATTCAATGGTTCGTTAATATCGAATAGGCCAACATTTACGCAATGAATGGCATTAAAAGCACTACTTGTGGATTTAATTTGACCCGTTCCAGGTTTAGGAACATATATGGTAACCGATTTTCCGTAGTCTAAAACACCCAGCGATAAATGATTAGAAATGCCCCATCCAGCAACCATTTGGTCTGTATTTTGTCTTAGCCAACTTCCTTGAATAATAACAGAATCTATAGCGTTTACTTGGTTATAATTTTCGTCGACTCCTTTTATAAAAGCAGGATAGTTTTTATCATCGTAAGCAAGAATAACACGTTCTTCAATAATTTTAGAATAAGACGCAATATCTTCCAAGCCATTTAATGCTTCAAACTGAGTATTAGAAAGCAAAAAGGATTTACCCGAAGCAGGAACTGCTTTTAAATCGGGATCGATAATAGTTGAAAATTTAAGTGTAAAAACCTTTAAACCAGCAAAGCCAGAAAGGACAATAAATAGGGAAGCCGCTCCTAGAATAACACCTACAGCTGCAATTATGGTAATAAAATTTATGGCATTGTTGCTGCTTTTTGAGCGTAAATAACGTTTGGCAATATACAGCGGGAAATTCAATTTACGACTTTTTATGATCTCCTAGAAGGCCTGGATCTTTTATAGGATTGTCTTTTCCTTTTAAAGATTGTTCTATTTGATCGATATATTCTAAAGAGTCATCAACAAAAAATTCTAAATTAGGCATTCTACGTAATTGATGTTTGGTACGCTGTGATAATTCATGCCTAATTAAAGATTTGTTAGAACGAATACCTACTAATAATTCTTTTGCTTTGTCGTTTGGAAAAATACTAAGGTATACTTTGGCAATAGATAAATCTACAGTTACATTTACTTTAGATACCGAAATTAAGATACCTTTCATGCCGCCTTGAGTTGCAGCATTTTGAAGAACATCTACTAAATCGCGTTGTAAAACTGAGCCTATTTTTTTTTGTCTATTACTTTCCATGGTGCAAAAATAGTCGATATTTAAAGATAATCTTACTTTTGTAAGTAAAATTTGTTCGTAAATATAAAAGTTAAAATATTTAATTAACAGTGTTCTAGGCGAGGTGCATTGAATTTAGAATATAGAAGAGCATTTTTTGTAAAAAGTAATTATAAAAAGCCTTGCAGAGTTTTAAAAATAATAGTAATATTGCACTCCAATTTTGAGGTCCTATAGCTCAGTTGGTTAGAGCACCTGACTCATAATCAGGTGGTCCATGGTTCGAGTCCATGTGGGACCACTTCAATAATGGCAAGCCTTTCGAGAAATCGAGAGGCTTTTTTGTTTTAGGGCTAGTACAACATATGTACAACATTTTTTTAGTTTCTTTATTTGATGTTTTTCCCGAAAGTAGATTTTATCTTTTAATTATAATTTTAACTTTTGAAATGTGTTTCAAAATGAAAACTAAATTCTGAATGGTACCTGCAGTTTCTATATTTTAACTCTTGACGTAATAGATCTGTTTTTTTTTCTTTACATAATTCTCATCATAATTTCAAAAACACTAATTATTCTTTAAAATCGGAACAGTATAAATGTTAAAATTTCATGCTTAACGATTTGATTTTATATGTCTTTCTAATTTGATTTCGAATTTAAAAATGAAATCATATGGAAACTCAATCAGAAGTAATTACGTTATTAGAAGCGATTAGAAACATTTTATCGCACGACAAAAAAGTTTTAAATGTAAATGATTTGGCTGTTTATACTGGCCTATCTAAAAGTAAGATCTATAAGCTTACGCATTTAAAACAGATCCCAATGGGGAATAATCCGCACATACGCCAAAAGTTTTTCGATAAAGATGCCATTGATGAATGGCTGTTAGGTAACCCAGACTTGTCTGATGAATATCTAGAACAGCAGTTCGATGATTTGTTGCATAAGAATAAACGTCTTCCAAAATTTTAATTCTTAGGCTATGATAGATACACAAAAAAACACTTCCAACATTCAGGAGAATGAAAGAAGTGGTCTTCGAATTTCGCACAAAGAAGATACGAAAATTACATCACATATTGATGTGATAGACCTAGAAAATGATTACCAAAAACTAAATGGTAAAAATAAGAATCCCTTTCCTGTAGATGTGTTTCCAAAAGCAGTACAGGAGATTATTTATGAAGCACATAATAAGTATCAGTTTTGCCTAGATTATTTAGGAGCAGGTGTATTAACAGCAGCATCAGCTTCTATTGGAAATTCTTATAAAGTTGAGGTAAAAAAAGGTTGGCATGAAAAAGTGAATTTGTTTACTGTTATTGTTGGAAGACCAGGAGATTCTAAAAGCCATGCGTTAAACTTTTGTTTTAAACCGATTCATGAACGAGAAGATCAATTTTATAAAAATTATGAGAATGAACTTTCAGAGGATAAAGTAAGTCTTAAACTGACACTTCTAAAAAAGATTTTGATTAGTAGTTTTACACCATTGTTTATCATAATACTAATCTTATATATTATGATAAAATAAAAGCATTAGTCATTTCAATTTGTAGTTAAGATCTCAAGGCCTTATTAAGAAGCATGCTTCTTTTTTTTAAAGCATGCAAAACGAATTAGATATTAAATAAAACACAAATAAATTATGGCAACATTAGGTAATACAGAGTATTACAAAGGTATCGGAGACATTAAATTTGAAGGTAAAGAATCCGACAATCCGTTAGCATTTAAATATTACAATCCAGAACAATTTGTAGCAGGAAAAACCAAGCGTGAGCATTTTAGATTTGCTATTTCGTACTAGCATACCTTCTGCGGAACAGGTGGAGACCCATTTGGTCCTGGAACTTTAAATTTCTCATGGGATAAACCAACAGATGCGCTTGAAGCTGCTAAGGCAAAAGCAGATGCTGCATTCGAATTCATTATTAAAATGGGCTTCGACTATTACTGTTTCCACGATATAGATTTAGTAAATGAGGCAGCTACTTTTGGAGAACACGAATCAAGATTAGCAGCAATTACAGACTATTTAAAAGAAAAGCAAGCCGCTTCAGGCGTGAAATTACTTTGGGGAACAGCAAACTGTTTTTCTAATCCGCGATATATGAATGGGGCGTCTACAAACTCTGATTTTATGTATTAGCACGCGCTGGTGGACAAATAAAACTGGCTATGGATGCGACTATCGCTTTAGGTAGTGAAAACTACATATTCTGGGGTGGCCGAGAAGGTTATATGAGCTTATTAAACACCGATTTGGGTCATGAATTAGACCATGTGGGACAGTTTTTAGGTTTGGCTAGGGATTATGCAAGATCACAAGGTTTTAAAGGAAATTTCTTTATCGAGCCTAAGCCTATGGAGCCCATGAAACATCAATACGATTTTGATTGGTCTCAAAGGTAGTTCAAACTATGTACTTTAGTGCATTTCGCTTTAGCTTCTAAAAACTTTACCTTAGTCTTATGAATGAACAAAGATCCAATGGCCATAGTATATCTCGATTGAGTGTTCATGTAGTTTGGAGTACAAAGTATCGCTATCATGTTTTAAGAGGCGATGTTCAGATTCGTTGTCGGACTCTTCTAATTCAGATATGTGAATCAGAAGATGTTCAAATATTAAAAGGAGTAATATCGAAGGATCATGTTCACATGCATTTGGAATATCGTCCATCCCTAAAGTTAAGCGATCTGATAAAGAAATTAAAGGGCAGAAGCTCTAGAAAGCTTCAGCAAGTATTTCCTGAATTAAAACAGAAGTATTGGGGCAGACATTTTTGGGGTATTGGATATGGCTGTTGGAGTACTGGAAATATTACAGATGAAATGGTAAATGAGTATTTGGAGCATCATCGTAGACCGGACGATGGGAATATCACAAATTTTATAATTGAGAAATAATCATGGGGTGACTTTCAGTCACGAGCCCGAACCTATGGACTTGTAGTCCATAGTGGTTCAGTCGGCTACAGCTATTGGCTTCGTAAAGGAATATGGTTTAGATAAAGATTTTAAAATAAATATTGAAGTAAATCACGCGACTTTAGCACAACACACATTTCAACATGAAATTGAACTTACAGCTAAAGCAGGGATGTTAGGAAGTTTAGATGCCAACCGTGGCGATTACCAAAACGGATGGGATACAGACCAATTTCCAAATAACACCCAGGAGGCTGTAATTTATCCTAATTGGGCGGTTGTTTTTTTTATTATGAGTTTGCTTTTGGGTATGGTCGTATTAATATTGAGCTAAAATCCATTGATGAACACCATAGAAAAATTTATTGGAACGGGTGCTAAATTTATTTGGTGAAAAAATGTTGTTGTGGACGGTGAGATAATTGTTCATTTCAAAGTAGAATAGAAGTCATATAATGAGTCTTCTTCATTAAAACCGTGTAATATGAATACGCAAATAAAATCGAGACTTTCCTAATATCTGCACATTAAGTTAAGCTATATTTTTATAATTGATTTGATTTATAAATTCTTCAATAAATGCATAATTCAACGCTGAATACCTGCTTTTTCTGTTGTGCCAAATCTCAATTTATTCAAAGACTTCCAGTTTTATTTCATCTTTAGAAATGAGTTTGTTGCCATAAATCAATTCGGTTTTTAGGGACTTAAAGAAGCTTTACACTACTGCATTTTTCCAGCAATTTCCTTTTCGGCCCATACTTCGCGTTATTTTTTTATAGGAATCGAGAACATTTACAAATTTTTACTGGCATATTGAACTCATCTATCAGAATTAAAAATTAAACTTTCTTCAATATCTCGAATTTTAATAGCCATTTTTCACGCTTCAAGCGTGTTTTCATACGTACTCATTCCATTGCTTAAACTCCAGCCTAAATTTTCCTATCATATAAATCCATAATAGTGGTCAGATATGAATTCTTCGTTGGTTTGGATGTAAGTAATGTCAAACACAAAAATTTTTGAAGGCATGTTCACAATAATCTCCCTATTTAATATAAGATTCACGATTAAATAATCATGATTAGAATTGATTGTTGACTTGAATTTCTTGCTTTATTAACTTTGTAAGCCCAATTGTCTCATATATTTTGCCATAGTAATTTTTGAAATTTTATAACCTAAACTATGAAGTTTTAATGTTATTCTTGGACTTCCTTAGTGTTGCTTGGATGTAAAATAAATCGATGTTATTTGTTTTTCTATCGGTAATAGCTTCCATTGCTCACTTTTAGGACTTTGCACATTTTTTAAATCGGGAATATTTTGGTCATTATTTTTAATGAAACTATAAATCATCGACCGCTCTTGGAAAAAATGCCGATTGCTTTTTTTAATATATCATGCTCTAATTCGGCATCTTTGAGTATCTTCTCCATTTCGTGAATTTTTCTTGATCGGGAGTTAATTTTTAAATTTCCCTTTCCAGGAAAACTTCCTTTTCTTAACTACTCAAATTCTTTTCTATACAGATTCGAAGCTGTTACTCCTAACGCTCTCGCGAATTTTGATAGGTTTGTCCTCTCAGAACTTAGTTGGACCGAGTTCCCTTTAAAAGCATCGTAGTAAATTTTGCTTACTTGTTTCATCATAGAAAATTAAGATTTATTTCTTAAATTTCTGTGATGGCTAAGTTATCAGGTTCATTTTTTTTTATGTCTCTCAAAATAAATCACTTAATTAAGCAAAGGTTAATTTACCCCCTATATAAAAACAACTTGTGACCCTACTACCTTAATTTGATTAAGTTATTTTGTAATTACTAACTAAAGCTCATAATACTTATGAAACAAACTAAATTTGAAAAGTTAAATAGAAAACTATTGACTTTTATTTTAATTGTACTTTGCTCAAGCATGGCATCGTATAGTCAAAATATTATCTCTGGAACGGTAACAGATGAATCCGGAACACCTTTATTAGGTGTTAATGTCATTGAATCTAACACTCAAAATGGTGCAATAACAGATTTTGATGGTAAATTTAATATTAATTTAAATAAAAACCCTTCTGAACTTATATTCACGTATATGGGGTTTAAAGACAAAAAGCAGTCGGTATCCGGAACAAGCACTTTACAGGTAGTGCTACAAGAAGATTTTGCACAATTAAATGAGGTTGTTGTTGTGGGGTATGGTACTGCTAAGCGGAGTGATCTTACAGGAGCAATTACATCAGTGTCTTCTAAAGATTTTGATGAACAACCTTTAAATGATGTTAGTCAAGCACTGCAAGGTAGAGCAGCTGGTGTACAAGTTACCCAATCTAGTGGTGAGCCTGGTGGAGTATATAAAATAAGGATTCGTGGGGCTAATTCGATTACTGGTAACAATGACCCTCTTTACGTTGTAGATGGTCAATTTGTGGATATCTCTACCGTAAATGTTAATGACATTGCTTCTATGGAAGTTCTAAAAGATGCTTCATCAACCGCTATTTATGGAACTAGAGGAGCCAATGGTGTGATTTTAATTACTACAAAGAGAGGTCGTGCAGGAAAAACAAAAGTAGAAATTGATTTATTTACAGGTATATCCAACTTGACTCAAAAATTGGATTTAATGAGTCCTGTAGAGTTTGCTGAAGGTGTGAATTATTCTGAAGGCCAAGATCCCAACGATCCGACTAATCCTTTTTATACAACTTCTGAACTTGATTATTTAAGAATAAATGGAGGCGAAGATTGGCAAGAAAGGTTATTTCAAACAGGATATTCTACCAATGCACAAATAACAGTAAGCGGTGGTTCCGATGCTATGGATTACTATATTTCAGGTAATATTTACGAAGCATCTGGAACAGTCGTCGATCAAAAATTCAAAAAACTCAATCTAAGATCTAATTTGAATGCCAAATTAAGTGAAAAATTTAAAATTGGTCTTAATTTTAATGTTGGACAAAAAGAGTCGACCGGTGTTCAAGCTGATTTAGGGTCTGGTATATCGTGGGATCCAACTACTCCAGCATTTGATGAAAATGGAAATTATAATTTCAACTCTATAAAGAATGTAGCTTCTGGAGAAACCAATCCATTAGTGTCCGTTCAAAATAATTCTAGAAATAATACAACAGATCAATTAAGTATTAATGGTTATCTAAACTTTGATATCACTAAAAATTTAGTGTTTAATACCTCTTTAGGGCTAAATAAAAGCGAGAGACATTTTAATTCTTATGCCCCATTAATTTCTAGTGCAAATGGGAGAGCAAATGTAGATAACTATTATTCAACAAAATTGTATTTCACTAATAGGTTCACTTATACTTTAGATATTAATGAAAACAATAATCTTAAAATTGATGCTATTCAAGAATTGGTTAAAGAGGAATCTAATACAACGCAAATTGATGCGAATGATTTCTTTACAGATTTGGTAACTTATAAAGATTTATCAATAGCAGGAGTGCAGTTGGCATCAAATTCAGAAACCAATAGAGAGCTAGAGTCTTTTCTAGGAAGGATAAATTACTCATTATTTAATAAATACTTGTTAACCGCATCCATAAGAGCAGATGGTACTAGTGTATTTCAGAAAGACAAATGGGGTTATTTCCCTTCTGCTTCTATAGCTTGGAAAGTGTATGAAGAAGACTTTATTAAAAATATTGAGTCGATAAACAACCTTAAAGTTAGACTAAGTTATGGCCAAGTAGGGAATCAAGGTATTGGCGTTTATGGCACCCGCTCTAGAGCAGTAATAGATGAATTAATTAACTACCCCTTTAATGGTAGTCTCACCACGGGTGTAGCGCCTTCCAATAGAGTAGCTAATCCAGATTTAACTTGGGAAACCACTGATCAATTTGATGTGGGTGTTGATTTTGGTATGTTAAATTCAGCATTAACACTATCAGTTGATTATTACAAAAAAATCACCTCCAATTTGTTACTAGATACTCAATTACCATCCTTTGTTGGTCCCACTCGTCAATATGTAAATTCTGGTGAAGTAGAAAATAAAGGATTTGAAATTACTCTAGGTGCAAGATTTCTACAAAATGATAATTGGAATATCGAGTCCATCTTAAGTGTTTCTAGAAACAGAAATAAAGTATTGTCATTAAATGATGGTGTCACATCGCTTGAAGTGGGTGCGGCCATTGTGCCTAATCTCCCGGTAAATCCTACTAGAGTAGAAGTAGGTTTACCAATAAGCACACTAAGAGGCTATGTTTTTGAAGGGGTATACCAACTTGATGAAGCGGCAGAAGGCACTCCTGGAACTGCAAAATATAAAGATATTAGTGGACCTGATGGAATCCCTGACGGTCTAATCACAACAGATGACATTACAAATGTAGGTGATGGTAATGCAGATGTTACATGGGGCTGGAACTGGGATGTTAGTTATAAAAATTGGAATTTAAACTTTTTATTAATAGGATCTGAAGGAAATGATATTTACAATTTTCAAAGAGCTAGATTAATGGCGTTGGGTGCTCAACAATTTAATGCTGTACATGCCGACTATTTAAACAGATGGACACCAGAAAATCCTAGCAATATTCCTTCTAGCAACGACGGTACCGAGATGTTATCTTCTCAATTTATTGAAGATGGTTCTTTCATCTCTATGAAAAGTATTGCTTTGGGTTATAATGTTGATAGCGATTTCTTAGAAAGAATAGGAGTAACTAAACTAAGGTTATATGGCAGTGTTGAGAACTTATTCATTATTACTGACTATACAGGGTTTGATCCAGAATCAACCGCATCTAATGCCAAGGACGATGCCGATGTAGGTATTGATTATGGCTCATATCCAATTAGCCGCTCTTTTATCATTGGTCTTAATATTGCATTTTAATAATAAAAACAAATACTATGAAATATTTAAATAAAATATTCTTAATAACTTTAATGGTGTTTATTTGCCATTCATGTTCAGATTTAGAAGAAGATACCAGTAGTTTATTAACTTTAGACAAATTGGCAACCGAGGGTGATATAACCGCTAGTTTAGCACCCTTATATAGGGAAACGTTAGAATTGTTTAAAGTACCACATTTCCTAAGGGCTGCTACTTATGGCGGTGATGATATTACTACATGGTCTGCAGGAAATAAAGCACCATTAAGAACTTTTGATAGATTTGATTATGGGAGTGGCGAGAACGCAGATAATGCTTGGTTAGCTAATGCTTGGGATAGTTATTGGAAAATAATTTATTATAGTAACACCTTAGTTGAAGGCTTAAAAACGTCAACAGCACCAGAAAATAGCATAGGAGTAGCTAATGGAGAGGCTCGACTTTTTAGAGCATTTTCTTATCTTAACTTAGTTAGGACGCAGGGTAACGTTCCCGTAATTCTAGGAGAAGATAAACCAACAGGTAAAGAGCAAAGGGCCACAGTTTTAGAAAATTATCAACATATTGAAGCAGATTTGCTAATTGCAGAAGAATTATTACCAGCCCCGGGTTCGGAGAGTGCTGGAAGAGTTACATCGTCTTTTGCTAAAGCAGTATTGGCTGATTTGTATTTAACATGGGGAGGTTGGCCAGTAAAAGATGCCTCTAAAATTCCATTGGCAGCTAGTAAAGCTAAGGAAATAATAGATACTCAATATCATACGTTGCTTCCAATTGATGAGCTATGGCTATTGTCTGGTGAAAACAGTACAGAATCCATTTTCTCAGTAAGGGTTGCGGATGATCAAAGTGTGGTAAATAATTACCCTTCAGCGTTTAGCTTTCACCAAGCTAGAGGGTTTTCAGATTGTTTTCCGGAGTTGCAGTTTTTTTATGATTTTCCCGAAGGTCCGAGAAAAGAAGCCACATTTTTACTAGATATACCTAATAGGAAAGTTCCAGGTGGTGTGATTACACCAAAAGATCCACCAACAACTCCTTGGCAAGAGTCTGATAGACAACATCCTATGTATCAGAAGTTTGTTGCGGCTGAAGATTTAACATTTTCTAATAGACCTGTGTCATTTAGATCTATAGAATTATATAGATATGCTGAGGTATTATTGATTTATGCTGAAGCCCAAGCTCGAGTTGGTGAAAACGCCAGTTCTGTTGAAGCTTTGAATCAGGTTATAAGACGTGCAGCAGGATTACCTTATTTAA
The DNA here is from genome assembly GCF_033447105.1 of Formosa sejongensis. Taxonomy (NCBI): domain Bacteria; kingdom Pseudomonadati; phylum Bacteroidota; class Flavobacteriia; order Flavobacteriales; family Flavobacteriaceae; genus Formosa; species Formosa sejongensis. Next base: position 123,722 of record NZ_JAWQUN010000008.1, on the reverse strand, counting down.
CACCCAATACAGATGTAGATGTGACTACGGCAACTGTAGACGAGATTATAGCTGAAAAAGGCTGGGAATTAGCGGGAGAATACAAACGATGGTTTGATTTAGTGCGTACTGAAAAGGTTGAAGAAATAGCAGCCTTAAGAGACCCCTCTGAGCCAGTTGAGTTAATAAGGCAGCCAACAAAAGCACAATATATAGTTCCAATTCCAATCAACTCAATATTACTTAGTGAATTAGTGCAAAACCCAGAAGGGTTTAAAATCCAATAAAGTAAATTTAGTAGTTTGTTTGGTATATAATTTAAGGGAGGTCGTCTAGAAAGTAACTAGGCGACCTTTATTTTTACTTCTTTTTACGTTTCGGTAAAAGACCTTTTAAATTAAAGAATTATTTCAGATTTAATAAACAAAGCAATTCTATATCAACAAACTTTTTTTGTTTTTTTTTAGATTGTGCGCCATTGCAATGAGTCCTATGTCTGTTTCTACCTTTATTTAAACCTTAACATAAATCTTTTAAAATTCATATTTTGTTTTGTTTAGCTTTCTCCTTGAGTTTTGCTAGTTTGTGATTTCAATTTACAACGCGGTTGTTTTTGTTCTATTGCACAGGATTCTGAGCTGGCAACCTAAGCAGTTTTTAGTTTACTAACGGGATATTCCATGCTAGTATCCAGTTGCTGTTTTTCTTATAAAATTACCTATGCTTTTGATGGGTTGACCCATACGGAAATAATAAGTGTTTGTTTTAGTGCTATAAAAGAGTTTATCTGTTGCATATGGTTTTTTCGTTTTACCTAATCGTTCCTTGTCGAAGTAATTGCATTTAACAAAAGCTTCAATGCCCTCATTTCTAGTGTGAAAATAGAAACTCAGGTTAGGTATCCCATGCTTTTTGTTATTGATTAATACAAAATGTAAAGTGTAATCTTAACATTAGTAATAGAACATGTAAAAGATATGTTTATAGAAAGCAAAAGTTACGATACCCCCTATAATAAAATTATTTTTACCCCTTTTTTTTTAAATTTCATAAGATATTTGTATTGAATCAGATGAAAATGGCATATAAATAATTAGGTTGATTTTCTCTCTTTTTAAGATTCTACCATCACCAACTAATGTTACTTAATCTATTGATGAAGAATTAAAATAATACTTTTTATTGAAGAGTTATTCTGTTTTTGATGAATATTAAAAACAAAATAACTAATCGGTTTCATTTATTCAAAATGAATTTTGAGAATAGAAAGTATACTAAAAGAATCTATTTTTAATTTAAAACAATAATAATTTATGAGAGCAATTTTTACACTAAGTCAGGAGGCACTACTTAATTGCCCAAGAGTAATAAAAAAGGATACTATAGTATTAATGCTAGTTACAATGTTATTTATGGGGTTTTCAGTGCATGCCCAATTAAATGTTGGTGATCCAGGAGTAACGGTAGATTTAAGCAAATTAGATGCTGATTATCCTCAAATGAGTCGATGGGCCAATGCAGGTGTAAGAGGAGGAATCCCTTTTATTACTAGTTTTGATAAAACAAGTACCGTTAGTTCTGGAAGAAGTGCTGAAATTAATTTAGCTATCAACGCGCTTTCAGGTTCTTTAGTCGAGGGGGAAATGGGTTTGCTTACAATAGCAAATGGTACATATATTATAGATGCTTCAGTTCAAATGATGTCCAATGTGTCTCTTATTGGAGAAAGTAGAGATGGCGTAACTTTTAGCATCACAATGACAGACGGTGATGCTGTTTCATTTAATAATGTTAAAAATTGTGGGCTATATAATTTAACAATTAGAGGGAGCTGGAGTGAACCTAAATATGATTGGAATTATTCTTTAGATGAGAATCGCGAATTTACTAATTCGAATGTTTCTGTAAGACTTAAATCTGGCACAACAGACTGTTGGCTGGATAATGTGAGCATTTTTAATAGTGCAAATGATCCTTTACGTACTCCAGCACACCACAATACATTTAGAAACTTAATTGTAGATGGCTGTAAAAGGAAAGCAGGGGGTGCTGAAGGTTACTTTTTTATTCAAGGAAGAGATAATTTAATAACTGGTTGTCAAATTACACACCTTCGTCATATATCTCTTCAAGGCGGTAATGTGGAGTACAATGTGTTGTACGATAACGATTTTAGACAAGAAGTGAGCTTTCATAGTGGAGACAATGGAAACAATTTAATTGAGTTTAATAGAATAACGTTACCATCAGACATGCCTCCAATAGAAGCTGGAGAAACGGGACCTTATCCTGAAACAGAAAATGGGAAACCAATTTATTTTGCCATTATGGGGCCTTGGGCTAGTATGCACGACGTTTCATCTCACCCTAATTTTGTTTATAGAAATGATTGCAAACAATTTAATCATTCTTTTGGAAGTAGTACACCTTGGTCAAATAATGATGACGTTTACTATGGTCCACAAATAAAAGGCTTAACAATGCAAGAAAGAATCGATAATTTTCCTGTATACGATAAAGGGGTGCCTGTTGGTTCTACTTTGTATGCTGTTAATTTGGAAGGAGGGAGTTCTACAGATATTTCTGTTACAGAAGTTTCGATATCTTTATCATCTGTGTCATTAAATGCAGGAGAAACCGTAACCTTGAGTGAAACTGTTTTACCGGAAAACGCAACTAACAAATTGGTTACATGGTCATCAGATCAATCCACCATTGCTAATGTAGATTCAGATGGAATAATTACAGCGATTTCAAGTGGAAGTACTATTATAACTGTTACAACTATAGATGGTTATAAAATTGCTACATGTGCCGTGACGGTTACAGGTGAAAGTGTACCGCCAACAGGTGGCATTTATACAGAAACGTTTACGAACATGTCTATAAGTGGTGCAGGAACTGAAACCTACATTGGTGATTATGGTTTTGTGTGGAACGTAGAAGGTGTTGGTCTTGGTAATGGTACTATTGATGGGACCAATGATATTTATTTCAATAGAGATATAACAGGTGTTATTTCAAATAGTATCCCCGGAGGCATATCATCGTTATCGGTTAAATGTTCTCATAAAACATTTGCTTTAGACGGTGCCCGGACGATAGAGCTTCTTGTAAATGGAAACGTAGTAGGGACTCTTGTTAAAACAGTTGGAAATAAAGAGGTTTATGAGTTCGCTGTTAATGATATTGATATTGCTGGAGATGTTGTGATTGCAATTAGAAACGCAACGCCTGCCGATGAGACCAATAGGAATTACCCTCTTGAAATTGATAATATTACTTGGACGGCGTATAGTGTGCTGTCTGTAAATGATTATAAATTTGGTTACAAACCAAAAATTTATCCAAACCCTGTTAGTAGTCAAGTTACAATTGATTTTTTATCAACAGGAACAAATAAAGTCGAAATTTTTGATTTGATCGGAAGAAGTGTTTATTCATCAAGTACAACCGATAAATATCTTACATTGAATAAAAATGTATTCAATGGTTCTGGTATGTATTTTATAAAAATTGAAAATGACAAAAAGAGGCATGTTGAAAAAATAATGGTTGAGTAGTTTTAATATAAAAATGAAGAAATCTTACTTGTTAAACCCTAATGGTGTAACATAATTTGTAAGATTTAAGATTAAAATAAATAGGGCTAATATTTTATATTACCCCTATTTTAATAACCAACCTTTTGATGATAATATCTTTTAAAATAGGACCATTTTATTTTAATAAAAACACATAATGTTAAACAATTTTAGGATGTTTAAAATAAATAAAATGACTATTTTTAATCGAAATAAATTTCACTAGGCTTGCCATAGACATGGCCGTTACAGAATGTTCATTAAGCTAGGTTAAACAGATAATGAGAATATAAATATCGTATTTCGAATTTTTATCGAAAGGTTAAGACCTGTGCTCAATTTGGTTGGATATGTAAACACAAAACACCTTTGTGTCTCGGTAGCCTTCGAGGCAGTCTCAAGGCTAATTGGTTTCAGAAAATTTTTTTATTACTGAATACTGCTTATTCTGATTAGGTAGGTGGGGTTAATAATTTTTTTTAAAAAATGAATGTAAAAAAAGTATTTTTATTCTTATTTGTATGCACTTGGTCAATGTTTTGCATTGCTCAGAAAAAAACCGATTATTACAATAATATAAAATTCAAACAATTTTCAACGCATAATGGGGTGTCTCAACGCTCAGTAATTAGTATTCTCCAAGATAATCAAGGATTCATGTGGTTTGGAACGCGCTATGGGTTGAATAAATATGATGGCAATACTTTTAAAAACTATAATTATAATTCTGAGGATTCCCTTAGTTTAAGCCATAATTGGATTAAAGCTTTAGCTAAAGATACCTCTGGGGATATTTGGGTTGGAACTAAAAACGGACTTAATAAGTACAATTCCGTAACTGATAATTTTACCCGTATTAAAAAGAATAATTTAAACAAGAGTTACTATACCAATGAAATTTGGGATTTAAAAAAGCAAGATTCAATTTATTTGTGGATTGCAACCAATATGGGATTAGATAGGTTTAATACCAAAACGGGGAATATCCTGAATTTTTCACATAATAAAAATAATCCACATAGTATAAGTTCAAATCAAATCAGAAAAATACTCATAACCCAAAAAGGAGATTTATGGGTTTGTACTTCTGAAAAAATAGATGTTTATGATGCTAAAGGAAATAGTTTCAAGCATTATGATTATCCTGAAAATGTGACACCAAATATTACAAAGAATAGCAGTTTGGCCTTGTTTGAAGATACAAACCAAAATATTTGGTTGGGATATGAAAATGGACTAGCAAAATTAAATTTAGAAACAAATACTTTTGAAGATTATAAGTTAAAATCGGCATCAAAAAATATAATTACTACTGCGGTTCGAAGTATTTGTGAAGATAGAGATGGTCAATTATGGATTGGCGCCTATGATGGGCTATATAGAATTGATATTGAAAACGGCATTACAAGCAAATATGAGCATGATAATATTGACTCCAATAGCCTTAGCCAGAATTCAATTTATAAAATTTTAGAAGATTCTAGAGGTGATTTGTGGATAGGTACTTGGGCTGGAGGTATTAATTATTTTGATAGAAGCTCAAATAATTTTTCAAGCTTTTCGGTTGGTTCAAATAATAAAAACCTTAATTATAAAGTAGTTAGCTCTATTGTTGAAGACGAAAATGAAAATTTATGGATAGGTACTGAGGGAGGAGGTGTTAACTTTTATAATAAAAGTAGTGGAATGTTTACTTATTACACTCATGACCCAAATAACAGTAATAGTTTAAGCGCCAATAATGTAAAGGCTATTTTAAAAGATCATTTTGGTAATTTTTGGATAGGTACTCATGACGGAGGTCTTAACCTTTTGACTATTAAAGGAGATAAAATGATTTTTAAAGTTTTTAAAAATAACTTTAAGGGCAATATTAGTTTTAGCGTCAATAAAATCACAGCATTAGCAGAAGATGATGATTATAATATTTGGATTGGAACCAACGAAGAAGGTTTAAATTTATATAACAGATCAAGTAATACATTTGTAAGAATAAAGGATTTGGAAAGTTTTATTGGAAATTTTGTTTACACTATTTCAAAATCAAAATTTGATAATAGGCTATTTGTTGGTAGCGAAAATGGTCTTTCTAAAATTAATGTAGCAACAAAACAGATAAGTAAAATAAATTTTAGAGATAAAGGAACAGAAGCTTTAAATTCAAATTTAGTTACTGTTGTCTATGAAGAATCTGCTACAAGTTTGTGGATTGGCACCGAAGGAGATGGAATATTTAATTACAATACAGAAACTAAAAAAAGTGTTAGATATGGTTTAGGAAAAGGGTTGCCAAACGAAGTAGTCTACGGGGTCTTACCAGATAATCAAAACAATATTTGGCTAAGTACCAACAAAGGATTGAGTAGGTTGAACTTAGAGACCAAACGAATTAAGAATTTTGATAAAACGGATGAACTTCAAGGAAATGAGTTCAACTATGGAGCTTTTATAAAGACTAAAAAAGATAACCTTATTTTTGGAGGTATTAATGGCTTTACAATTTTTAACCCCAATCAAATAAAAACAGATAAGTTTCTACCGCCAATCGCAATAACAGCGTTTAAAGTTAGAAACAAACCATATACTACTGTAAGTGATTCTACAAAAACGATATCATTAAGATACAATCAAAATGATTTTAGTTTCAATTTTGTAGCATTAAACTATTCGCAGCCCAATAAAACTCAATATGCCTATAAGTTAGAGGGTTTTGATAATGATTGGAATTTTATAGGAAATCATAAAACAGCCGTTTACACAAATCTAAATCCAGGAAACTACACTTTTAAAGTTAAAGCATCAAACAGTGATGGTGTTTGGAATGAAAACGACTCTGAACTTAGTATAAAAATAGCGCCACCTTTATGGGGGACTTGGTGGGCTTATGTTATCTATTTAATATTATTATTAAGTGTTTTTTTGTTTATTAGGCATAATGAAGTTATTAGAATTCGAAATCGTAATGCATTAAGACAAGAAAGGTTAGACAAAGAACAAATGGAAGAAGTAAATAGGCTAAAGCTTCAACTATTTACTAATATATCCCATGATTTTAGAACACCCCTTACTTTAATTATTGGTCCACTAAAAAAGATGCTGAATGAGAAAACTGGGAGCAGTTCTATTCATAATCAACTTTCTGGGATGTATAGAAATGCCAGTATACTATTACAACTTATCAACCAATTATTGGATTTTAGAAAAAGTGAAGCAGGCAAATTGCACCTTCATGCCTCTAAGAATGATTTGGTGGACTTCTTAAAAAATATTCAATTATCCTTTGAAGAATTGGCAAAAGATAGAAATATAAAATACGAATTAGGGTCTTCAGATGCCATTATTGAGGTTTGGTTTGATAAAATAGAAATGAAAAAGGTCATATTAAATATATTGTCTAATGCCTTTAAATTTACTCCAAAAAACGGTGAAATTTCTTTGAAGATATCAAACAATACTTTGACAAATAAGGATACTTCGAGTACCTACGTAAAAATCGAGATTAAAGATAGTGGTAAGGGCATCCCAAAGGATGATTTAGAATTTGTTTTCAACAGGTATTTTCAATTAGGACAGCAACATGAGCTAAGGTCTGGAACAGGAGTGGGCTTAGCATTAGCAAAGGATATTGTAGAACTTCATAAAGGAAAAATTTATGTAGAAAGTAATCTAGGCGAAGGATCTTGCTTTACGGTATTATTGCCATTGGGAAATACGCATTTAGAAGAAAAAGAGATTATTTATGAAGATGTAATTGAGAATGATTTGTTAGATTATTATGAAGGTTCAAATGTAGCTTCTGGTTGGATTAGAGAAGAAACTGACATTGATGAAATTGAGTTTAATGACGCATGGCCTTCCATTCTTTTAGTTGAAGATAATATTGAAGTAAGACAGTTTATTAAAGAAATATTTAGAAATGATTTTAACGTCTTTGAAGCAAAAAATGGGCTGGAAGGCATACATTTAGCGCAATACAACCCAATTGATGTTATTGTAAGTGATGTGATGATGCCAGAAATGGATGGTATGGAAATGTGCCATCAAATAAAATCGGATATTAGAACAAGTCATATTCCTGTTATTTTATTAACAGCAAGGACCTCTTCAAAAGTGCAAAAAGAGGGTTATGAAACAGGAGCAGATGTTTATTTAACCAAACCTTTTGATGGGGAAACACTAAAGTTGCAAGTGCTTAATATTTTGAAATCGAGAAAGAGTTTAATTTATAAATTTAAAAAGGATATTTTATTAGAGCCTAAAGAAATTACAGTAGTTTCTGCCGATGAAGTTTTCTTGAAGAGAGCCATGGATATTATTGAGGAAAATCTATCCAACTCAGAATTTAATGTTAATGTTTTTAATGATAAATTAGGAATGAGTCAAACGGTGGTCTATAAAAAAATAAAAGTTTTAACAGGACAAACTGTTTCCGAATTTATCAGAACGATAAGGCTTAAACGAGCAAGTCATTTATTGTTACAAACAGATCTGAATATTGCAGACATTGTATATGATATAGGTTTTAATGACTTAAAGTATTTTAGAAGGTGCTTTAAGAGAGTATTTAATGATTCGCCATCCGCATATAGAAAAAAAATGAGAAAAAACATTTAGAAATTACGATTGTCCTAAATAAGTAATAGAAAACTAAAAGATTAAAACCCAATACGACTAAATATTTAATTAAAAATGAGGATACTAAGAATTTTAACAATTGGAGTAATTATGTGTAGTGCTTTTGTATTGCATGCGCAGTAATCCATAAAAGTGAACACGACCGAAACCGGCGAAAATTTCGAACATTATTGGAGTAAAATGGTCGGAGCAAGTAGAGCGAACGATGGTTTAAGAGCGGGTTGGTTAGAGCAATTACAAGAAGTGCAAGATAATTGTGGTTTCGAATATGTGCGTTTCAATGGCTTATTTCACGACGATATGTTTCCTGTTGTAGAGGAAAAAGGTAAAATAGTTTATAACTGGCAATATATAGACGATTTGTTTGATAGAATGCTAGACTTAAATGTGAAACCTTTTGTTGAATTGCATTTTTGCCAACAAGTATGGCTGCATAAAATTGTGAAACTGTATTCTGGTGGAAAGCGAATATCACTCCTGACCCTGATAAATTTGGAGAATGGCATGATTTAGTTAAAGCCTTTACCCAACACTGTGTAGATAGATACGGCATTAACTTGGTATTTTGAAGTATGGAACGAGCCTAACTTATACAGATTGTTTTGGGATGGTACAAAATCTCAGTATTTCGAATTATATAAGCAATCTGCAATTGCAGTAAAATCGGTTGACGAACGTTTAAAAATAGGAGGGCCATCTACAAGTAATTTTGTGCCTGATGCACGTTTTGCTGGAGAAGTAACTAACGATAAAGTGTCTGAAGCTGTATTTGAAGTCGAAGATATTAATGCGTTACAATGGAAAGGGGGTTGGATTGAAGATTTCCTTGAGTATTGTGAAAAAGAAAATTTACCAGTAGATTTTGTGAGCTGTCAGCCATATCCAACAGATTATGCTTTTTAATCCAGAAACAGGAAAAGGGCTTACTCGATTTGTAGGGTCTACAAAATTAGATTTAGAATGGCTTAACGAAACTATAGAAAGAGTCCGTTTCCAGATGTAGAAATTCATTTGACAGAATGGAATACGAGTCCGAGTAGTAGAGATGCCATGCACGATCGGTTACCAGCCGCAGCCTATATTGTGAAAACAAATTCATTAGCCTTTTGGACGTTTACAGTTGTTTTTGAGGAAAAAGGAGGTGCTTCAAGTATCTTTCATGGTGGTTTCGGAATGATTAATTATCAAGGTTTAGTGAAACCATCTTACCATATGTTAAATCAGTTAGGTAATCAGAAAATCTATAGTGATGATTATTTATTTGTAAGTAAAAACTCAACAGATGGACGTGTTGTTGCCTTGGCGTATAATTATCCTAAAGAGTATTAAAATGCGGTGCCATCTGGAAGCAATAAGCGTGAAGAAGGAACAAATAAAAAATTAGATTTTTCATTGACAGGTTTAGAAGCAGGAGCAACTTTCGAAATTGAAATCAAGGATAAAGATCATGAAAATATTCATAATTTTTGGGAAGACATGGGAAAACCAGAACCACCAACACGTGAACAAATTAAAATGATGAAAGTGTATGCAAACACGATGAAAACGGAGTGTTAAAGATTAAACAAGAGTTAACACCTTGGAGCGTAGTCTTAATTAAACAAGTAAACTAATTGTATTATGGGAAAAATATTAAAAGATAAAGGAATATATACAGTCGTTATGATGTCACTAATTTTGGTGTTATTTAGCTCTTGTGGAAATGCAGATAAATCTGTTACAATTGGTGGAGAAACCGTAGAAGCAAGTTTGATTTTTGAAGAGAATTTCGATTCAGGTTTAGACAATTGGATCGTTGAACAAGTGCCAGGAGGAACGGTTGTTACGAAAGACAATAAGATGGAAGTAAACGATGTCTCTGGATGTACAGTTTGGTTGGATAAAAAATTTGAAGGTCCTATTATGATTGAATACGATGTGTTCTTAATTCAGGATGGTGGACCAAACGATCGTGTATCTGATTTAAATTGTTTTTGGATGGCTACAGATCCTAAAAACCCAACCAATCTTTTTGCAGACTCGGATGCACGTGGTGGGAAATTTTTAAATTATGATGCTTTACAATTATACTATATGGGTTATGGTGGAAACGACAATAAAACCACACGATTTAGACGTTATGTTGGTAATGGAGAGCGTCCATTATTACCAGAACACGATTTAAGCGATGTGGAATTTATGTTAGAACCGAATACACTTTATCACATAAAATTGGTAGCGTATAATGGAACAATTCAATATTACAGAAATGATGTGTTACTGGTAGATTTTGAAGATAGTTCACCATATACTTCTGGGTATTTTGGATTAAGAACGGTTAAAAATCATATGACATTAGATAATTTTAAAGTGTATCAACTACACTAATTTACTGTCAAAATAATTAAAAAGAAGAATATAATAATTAAATAAAAAAGATATGAGTACAACTTACAAAACCCGCTTTGCATCAAGTCCGCAAACGGTGAAAAAATACGACACGACAGAATTAAGAGACGAATTCCTAATTGATGATTTAATGCAGGATGGAAAAATTAATTTAACCTACACGCATTACGATCGTTATATCGCAGGTTCTGCAGTACCTACGTCAAGCGCTTTGACATTAGAAACAATCGATCCTTTAAAAGCTGAATTTTTCTTAGCGCGTAGAGAATTAGGAATTATTAATGTTGGAGGAAAAGGTTCTGTAACTGTAGATGGTACTAAATATGAAATGGGTTTAAAAGACGCATTATATGTTGGTATGGGAGTTAAAGATGTTGCTTTTGCTAGTGAAGACGCAAGTAATCCAGCTAAATTTTATTTAAACTCTGCACCTGCACATACTAATTATCCAACAAAAAAAGTAAGTAAAGCTGAAGCGAATAAAATAGAATTAGGGTCTTTTGAAACTGCAAATCACCGTACGGTAAACCAAATGATTATTGGTGGCATTGTTACCACTTGTCAGTTACAAATGGGAATGACAGAATTAAAAACGGGAAGTGTATGGAACACCATGCCAGCTCACGTTCACGATCGTAGAATGGAAGTATACTATTATTTAGACATTCCTCAAGATCAAGCGGTTTGTCATTTTATGGGAGAACCTACAGAAACTCGTCATATTTGGATGCAAAATGACCAAGCAGTAATTTCTCCACCATGGTCTATTCACTCAGGTTCAGGAACTTCAAATTACACATTTATTTGGGGAATGGCAGGAGAAAATTTAGACTACAACGATATGGATGTTGCAAAAATAACTGAATTAAGATAATTATAAAAGTAATAAGATGTCAGTAAATTTATTTGATTTAACAGGGAAAACAGCCCTAATTACAGGAGCTGTTCATGGTTTAGGAATGGCTATGGCCAAAGGTTTAGCTAATGCAGGAGCGACAATTGTTGTAAACGATTTATCTCAAGCCGCTATAGATAATGCTTTAAAAGAATATAAAGAAGATGGTATTGATGCACATGGTTATGTGTTTAATGTGACTAATGAAGCTCAGGTAATTGATGGAATTGCAAAAATAGAAGCAGAAGTAGGTCCTATCGATATTTTAATCAATAATGCAGGTATTATAAAAAGAATACCAATGATTGATATGGAGGTTGAAGATTTTACAGCCGTAATTAATGTCGATTTAATATCACCTTTCATTGTATCTAAAAGTGTAGCAAAAGGAATGATTGCACGTGGTGGTGGAAAAATCATCAATATTTGTTCTATGATGAGTGAATTAGGTCGTGATTCTGTTAGTGCTTATGCAGCAGCAAAAGGAGGACTTAAAATGTTAACAAAAAATATGGCTACAGAATGGGCTAAATTTAATATTCAAACCAATGGGATTGGACCAGGATATTTTGCAACATCACAAACGGCGCCAATTCGTGTAGATGGTCATCCATTTAACGATTTCATCATTAGTAGAACGCCTGCCGCTCGTTGGGGAAATCCAGAAGATTTACAAGGGACAGCTGTCTTTTTAGCATCAAAAGCTAGTGATTTTGTAAACGGACATGTGGTGTATGTTGATGGTGGTATTTTAGCAACTATCGGAAAACCATCTAACGAATAACAAGTTTTAAGATAATTTACACGTGCTGATTCAGGTTAAAGTTAGTTAGAAAAATATTAACTATAATGATTTTTGGTAGGACGTGTCTATGGTGAGTGTTTTTATCTGAAAACTTTTGAAAAAAATGTAAATGATTAAATAATGAAAGAAGAAGTAAAAATAGGAAACTATAGATATAGAATTTTAGCACTCTTAATGTTTGCTACTACCATAAACTATTTTGATAGAAGTATTATTGGAGTTTTGGCTCCAACGCTTGAGAAAATGTTTGGATGGACCAATAAGGACTATGCATTTATAATGATTTCGTTTAAAGTAGCCTATGCTTTAGGTATGCTTACAATGGGAGGTTTAGTTGATAAATTAGGAACGAAAAAGGGGTATACCTTATCCATTGCTATTTGGAGTATTTTTGGAATGTTACACGCTTTAGTTCGTCCAGGATTTAGTGTAATGGGATTTGCAGCAGCTCGTTTTGGTTTAGGTTTTGGTGAATCTGGAAATTTTCCAGCGGCTATTAAGACCACGGCAGAATGGTTTCCTAAAAAAGATAGGGCTTTTGCAACAGGTCTTTTTAACGCAGCAACAAGTGTAGGTGCCATTGCAGCACCATTTGTTGTGGGTTGGATTGTACATGAAGATGGAACAAACTGGCAAATACCTTTCCTGATTACAGGAGCATTAAGTGCTATTTGGGTGTTTTTCTGGTTCCGTACGTATACGAAGCCTGAAAATAATCCAAAAGTTTCTAAAGCTGAATTAGCTTACATTCAATCGGATTCAGAAGTTGAAAATGAAGAAAAATTACCTTGGAAAAGCGTTTTAGGAAAACGTCAAACGTGGGCATTTTCTTTAGCTAAAGTTACCGATGCCGTATGGTGGTTTTACCTATTCTGGGGTGCGAAATTTTTAGCAGATACTTTTGGTGTAAATATTCATGATATTGCATTACCATTCTTTGTTATTTACATCTTTGCAGATGGTGGTAGTATTTTAGGAGGTTATTTATCAGGTGTGTTTATAAGAAAAGGATGGACTATTAATAAAGCACGAAAAGTAACTTTATTAATCTGTGCTTTAATTATACTTCCTGTAAGTTTTGTAGCCGTAACAGATAATAAATGGATTGCTATTTTTCTTATTGGTTTAGCAGCTGCAGGTCATCAAGCGTGGTCAGCCAATATCTTTACTTTAGTTTCCGACGTTTTTCCTAGAAAAGCAACCGCTTCTGTTGTTGGGATAGGAGGAATGATTGGTGCTGTTGCAGGGATTGTCGCCGATTTTGCTTTAGGTTCTGTATTAGATCAAGCTGGAAATACGGGGTATTTCTGGGCCTTTTTAATAGCTGGTTCTTGTTACCTAATTATTTTAGGTTTAGTGCAACTATTAATGCCTAATATGACACCTTTAGATGAGAATTTAAATTTAGTTTCATCAAAATAATTTAACTCAAACGTTCAATATTAAAGAATGTTATTAATAAAATTAAAATGAAAAACACACTCATTTATACTTGCTTTGCAGCAATAACGCTTCTAACAAGTTGCGATAAGCAGGAAAAAGATGCACGAGTTATTACCATAAAAAACACTTTAGAATTACCTAGAAGTTTTGAAACGGTAGAAATTTCAAAATCAGATTTGCAATTAAATGCAGATGAAGCTTTCGAAGATTTAGTGATACTAAATAAGGCAACAAGTCATGTTTTAGTGTCTCAGTTTGTAGACGAAGATCAGGATGGTACAGCAGATGTGCTATTATTTCAACCAGAACTAAATGCTAATTCAGAAAAAGAATTTGAATTGGTTATTTCTAAGGAATTAACTGATCCAGATACTACAGCCTATTGCTATTCTCGTTTTGTGCCAGAACGTACAGACGATTATACTTGGGAAAATAATAAAGTCGGATTTAGAACCTATGGTCCCGTAGCTCAAAAAATGATTGAGGACGGTGTACCTGGAGGTACGTTATCTAGTGGAATTGATGCGTGGTTGAAAAAAGTTGAGTATCCAATTATTAATAATTGGTACGCTAAAAACGACAAAGATCCGGGGTATTATCATATCGATCATGGAGAAGGTTTAGATAATTTTCACGTCGGTTCAAGTCGTGGAGTTGGTGGGTCAGCAGTTAAAGTAGATACATCATATTACATTTCTAAGAATTTCACTGATTGGAAAACCATTACAACGGGGCCAATTCGAACAAGTTTTGTTTTAAACTATGCCGATTGGGATGCTATTGGTAATATGATTTCAGAAGAAAAACATATTTCCTTGGACTATGGAAATAATTTATCAAGGTTTGAAATTCATGTAACAGGTACCGACGAATTATCGATTGGGTTAACGTTGCATAAGAACGATGGTATTATTACTGAAAACGTAAAAGCGGGTTGGATTTCGTATTGGGAACCAAATTATTTCGATTCAGAAATAGGAACAGCTATAGTTACCACTCAGGGCGTGATGACAGATTCAGAGTATTATGTCACCAATATGACAGATCGTAGTAATCTGTATGCGCAACTTAAAGTTAATGACAATAAAGTCGTGTATTACGCTGGTTTTGCTTGGAAGGAATCTCAACAATATCCAACTCAGGAATTATGGGAGAATTATTTAAGTGAATTTTCACAAAAAATTAATTCACCTTTAGAAGTGACGTTTAACCAATAAGAATAAATCAAATTTAAGAAGGTTTCAAAATTTAGGTTTTGAAACCAATAGCGTCCTAAACATTAAAAAAAAGAGAAAGGAAATTTTGTTCCACAAAGTTACCTTTCTGGTACACCACAAAACCCTTCCTCCGATGATAAATATAACATTGTTTTCTCAAATAATCTCAAAATTAGATAGCTCAAAGTTTAAGCGCTTAGTCAAGTTACATAAAAGGGATAAGCATCAAAAAGGTTTTGACAGCTGTTCACATTTAGTTTCTATGTTATTTTATCAATTTGCAAAAAGTCAATTCGCTCGAGATATCAGCAATGGCCTTTGCTCAGCTACAGGTAATTTAAACCACTTAGGCATGCATAAAGCACCATCAAAATCTACGATAAGCTACCAGAATAAAAATCGGAGTAGGGAACTCTTTAGTGACCATTATTATGTGCTTCTAGAGAGTCTAGGACAATAGGCTAGTATGAAAAGTAGATGTAATAGACAAAAAGGTTGGTGAAAACTTTCTTATCCTAGATGTTTATTAGCTTTAAGCCAAATCAAATGTTTTGAATAAAAAAAATGTAAATTTTGTGATAGTTTAGACACACAAAAATATGGCACTAGATTAGACAAACAGCGTTATAAATGTTTGAACTGTAAAAGAGTTTTCATTGAAGGAAAACAAATTCCAATAGATTTTCTTTGGGATGAATATATCCGGGGAAAACAAACTTACATACAACTTGCACAGAAATATGGATGTTCAAAGCGAACTATCCAACGTAAACTTGATCTTTACCAAGTAAAACCAGTAGCGATAGCACCTAAAAAAGTTATTGTTCTAATGGATACAACCTATTGGGGTAGAAGTTTTGGATTAATGTTATTTAAAGATGCTTACAGTAAAGAGAATCTA
Source organism: Formosa sejongensis (assembly GCF_033447105.1). Lineage (NCBI taxonomy): Bacteria > Pseudomonadati > Bacteroidota > Flavobacteriia > Flavobacteriales > Flavobacteriaceae > Formosa > Formosa sejongensis. Next base: position 107,875 of record NZ_JAWQUN010000008.1, on the reverse strand, counting down.
CTTTGGTATTACGTTAAATAAGAAACAAACGCATTATATATAAAGGGAATTAAAGAGCTACAACATAAAGGCTTTATTGTTGTAGCTGTCGTTTGTGATGGCAGAAAAGGCTTAGTTCGAGCGTTTAATGATATACCTGTTCAACTCTGTCAATTTCATCAAGTTGCTGCAATAAGAAGATATATATCTAAAAACCCGAAAATGCAGGCTTCCAAAGATTTGAAGACGCATGTGTCTTTGTTAAAAAACACGGATAAGGAATCGTTTCAAGGCAGATTAAATATGTGGTTTATTAAGTGGGAAAGCTTTTTAAATGAGCGTAGTATCAATATTGAAACAGGAAAGAGTCATTTTACTCATAAACGACTAAGAAGTGCCTACAGAAGTCTTAATACGAATTTGACCTGGTTATTTACATGGTATGATAATTATGAATTAAATATTCCAAATACAACGAATATGATTGCTGGTCATTTTTCTAATTTAAAAAACAAACTTAGAAACCATAATGGATTGACTAAAGAAAGGAAAATCAAATTCATAAATGAATTTTTAAAGGCCAAAACAGACCGATAAATTTATAATAAAGAAGACCAACCTTTTTGTCTATTAGGCCGGGACAGCAATGGTGTATATTTTGTAGTGAGACATAAAGACAACATAAAATTTAAAACAATAAAAGAAAGTGAACTACCCGATAACAGGCATCAGCACGTTTTAAAAGATGAACTCATTGAACTGACTGGGACTTAAACGAAAGAGAAGTATCTTAATAAACTCCGCAGGGTTGTATTATGGGACGACAAAAATCAGCAAACCATAGAAGTCATTACCAGCCAAATGTCTTGGACAGCAAACACCATAACCGAACTCCACAAGGCTAGATGGGAGGTAGAAATCTTTTTCAGAGACATAATACAACAATTGCACATAAAATCCTTTATCGGAACAAGTCAAAATGCAGTAATGATCCAAATTTGGACAGCATTAATAACTATTCTTATCCTAAAGGCGTTAAAAGCACAAGCTAAAGACCCATGGTATTTATCTAATTTGTTCGCCGTTATAAGACTAAACCTTTTTGTGAAGGTTGAACTGAATAGGTGGCTCGATTATACTTTTGAAAAAGGTAAACCCCCTGCAATTAATTATATGCAAGAGGTTTTATTTTGAAAAAACACAAAAATTAATGGTTAAACCAGTAAAGTGGTTAAAATTAGTGTGCCTTAATTTTATTTAGGACAGGATTGTTTAGAAATAATAATTTGTACCCTCTGTTGAAGTTTAAATTACCCCCTAATTAAAATTATTTGTGTCTAATTTTGTTTTATAACTTTATTGAAACAGATTAACATGAATATCAAATTTGGTACCCCCTTTATTTTTATAATATTTTTCTTTTTTCTATGCGCATGTATAGAAAAGGACAACAGCTTAAACAAATTTCATAAAGAGCAAAGCTTAGTTAATGCTGAAAGTCAAATACAATTGTTGCTGGCAGAAGCTACCAAGGCCGATAGAATGCCTAGAACGGTTACAGCTAATGGTGACATGCATTGGGCTAATGAAGATTTTGATTGGACAGAAGGGTTCTTCCCTGGCAGTTGTTGGTATTTATATGAATTTACTAAAGATGAAAAGTGGAAAAATGCAGCTGAAAAATTTCAATCAAAATTTGAAAGCCATAAAAACAATACTACTAATCACGATTTAGGTTTTGTTTTTAATTCTTCATTTGGAAATGGTTATAGGTTAACTAATAACGAAGCGTTCAAACAGGTGATGATTCATGCAGGAGATTCTTTGCTAACCCGTTTTAATCCAATTGTTGGATGCATTAAAAGTTGGGATGTTGATAGCGGTTGGCAAAAAGAAAGAGGTTGGAATTTTCCGGTGATTATAGATAATATGATGAACCTAGAATTGTTGTTTAAATTGAGTGAACTGACTGGTGATTCAAAATATAAAGAGGCTGCAATAACCCATGCTAATACTACTTTGAAGAATCACTTTAGAGAGGATAACAGTTCATATCATGTTGTAGATTACGACACAGAGACGGGAGAAGTTAGAAGTAAACAGACTGCTCAAGGTTTTGCAGACGAAAGCGCATGGGCTAGAGGGCAAGCTTGGGGGCTTTATGGATATACGGTTTGTTACAGATTCACAAAAGATTCTACCTATTTAAATCAAGCTAAAAAAATAGCAAAATACATTATAAATTATAAAGGCATTCCAGAAGATGGTATTCCGTATTGGGATTATAATGCTGCCAATATCCCTAATGAACCTCGTGATGTTTCAGCAGCAGCGGTCACGGTGTCCGCATTATTGGAGTTAGATGGGTATACACAAGAATCATATAAACCTGCAATCGATAAAATCATGAATTCTCTAGCTTCAGAAGCATATACGGCTAAGCTAGGAGAAAATCATAACTTCATTTTAAAGCATAGTGTAGGCAGTATACCTCATGATAATGAAATAGATGTCCCTTTAAATTATGCAGATTATTATTATTTAGAAGCTTTACTCAGATACAACTTAATAAAAGAATAAAATCATGTTTTTAAAATCAATAACATTGTCAATAATACTGGTTGTTTTCTCAAATTGCTATTCACAACAAAGCGAAGTTTGGGAAGATTTTAAAACTGCCAAAGCAAATGGAACCGAACCTATACTCCCTGATTTCTCATTTGCGGGTTACAAATATAGCGAAGTTGAAATTCCAAACTTAGATTACAAAGTATTTGACGTTACTACATTTGGAGCCATTCCAAATGATACTAAATCTGATAAAGATGCCATTAAAAAAGCTATTGAAGCAGCGACTATTAATGGAGAGGGTATTGTTTATTTCCCAAAAGGAAAGTATTACATAAATACCAAAGAAGACGATCAAAGCATTATTAAAATAACAGCATCCAAAATAATTTTTAGAGGCGAAGATGAGAAGAATACGATTTTGTTTTTTGAAAATGATTTACCGCCTACGGATCCTAAAAAATTATGGAGCTGTCCGAGTGCTATTAAAGTAATTTCAGAGAAAAAAGATGAATTTTTAACAAAAGTAGTAGCAGATGCTCGCAGAGAAACTTATAGCATTGAAGTAGAGGACGCCTCAAAAATAAAAAAAGGAGATTGGATTGTTATTGAAGTTTTAAATAATAGTAAAGATCTAATTGATTATGATTTACAAACATTGAAACCGGAGCCAAAGTGGACTGCTATTTTAAATGAAGGCGTACAAGTCAATGAGCGTCATCAGGTAGCAAAAGTTGAAGGAAACACCATTGTTTTGATAGAGCCTATTCATTATGATATTCAAGCGAAACATCAATGGACTATTTCAAGTTTTGAACCCGTAAACCACGTAGGATTTGAAAAAATTACTTTTGAAGGTAACTGGTTGAAAGAGTTTGTGCATCATAGGTCTGCACAAGATGACGGCGGATGGAGTATTTTAAGTATATCAAACGCGGTAGATTCTTGGGTTAAAGATTGTACTTTTAAGAATGTAAGTAACTGTGTGGGGTTTTCTACATCAGCTGCATGTACTGCTCTTAATATTACTATTGTAGGTAATTTAGGACATACTGCCGTTCATGCATCTGGTTCTACAGGTATACTTATGGCAAATATAAATGATATTGCTGGGATGCATCATTCTACAGGTGTTGCTGGCGGAAGTTCTACAGGAACAGTTGTTTGGAGGTCAAAACATGCCGAGTTTACCTGTTTTGAATCGCATGCGTCACAACCACGTTGTACATTATTTGATAATATTGAAGGTGGTTTCTTTCAAGGAAGAGCAGGAGGTTCTATAAAAAATCTCCCAAATCATGGTCGTTATTTAGTGTTGTGGAATTTTAATGAAACAGATGAAGCAGAGAAAGATTTCAGTTTTGTAGCAACAGATTCTGAGTATTGGAGAATTGTACCTCCTATAATAGTGGGATTTCATGGTGCTGGTACAACCTTTAATGAAAATGAAGTTCAGATTATTGAAAGTATCGGTAAAGCGGTTCAGCCAGAATCTTTATTTGAAGAACAATTAAAGTTACGTTTAGGAAAACTTCCAGAATGGATATTAGTATTAAAATCAAAAATTTAAAAAATGAGAATGTGTTTTAAAATTTTAGCCTTAGTTATTTTATGTTTCAATTGCAAATCTCAACAAAAAGAAGTGATCGTTGAAGCTGATAAAAAGCCCAATATATTAATTGTGTTTCCAGACCAGTTAAGAAGATATAGTGCCGGATTTTGGTCTGAAGCACCTTTTAAAGATTTAGCTCAAGGAAAAGGAGATCCTGTTATAACGCCCAATATTGATAAGTTGGCAAAAAATGGTGTGGTATTTACTAGTGCCATTAGTAATTTTCCTTTATGTAGCCCATATCGTGGGATGTTAATGTCTGGTTTGTATCCAGAGCAAAATGGCATTTGGAACAATTGTAAAGTAGGTAGGGACCATAGCTTAAAAGATGATGTTGCTACAATACCTGATTTGTTTTTAAAAGCAGGGTATACCACGTCGTATTTTGGAAAATGCCATTGGCTAATGCCAGAACCATTATTTGATGAAAATGGAAACTATGTAGGAACAACTGAAGCTCCTGGTGGCCATTATGTTAATGAATACGATACGTATATCCCAACAGGAAAAAAGCGACATGGAATTGAATATTTTTATGAATCTATAAAGGACACTCATTTTAATCCACATATTTATTCTAACGACCCCTATACTATAGAAGGAAAAAAAGATGGTGAATTGTATTTACCAAAGATATTTTCACCTAAAAATGAGTCAAAAATTATTATTGATTATTTACAAAATAAAAGGGGACAAAGAGATGCTAACAAACCATTTTGTATGATTTGGTCCATGAACCCACCGCACAATCCATGGGATGATAGCAATACAGATATGGAGACTTTACATAAATATTACGACACAGATAAGTTTCCTGAAGTAGATGATAAATTAGTAACACGTAAAAATGTGGATAAAGAAATTGCTAAATATGCAAGACATTATTATGCCAATGTAACGAGTTCAGACTACTATATAGGATTGGTTTTAGATGAATTAGAAAAAATGGGCGAATTAGATAATACTATTGTTATATTTAGTAGTGATCATGGAGAAATGTTAGGAAGCCATGGTGATACCGGTAAGAATGCTGTTGAATTGGAGTCTTTGGCAATCCCGTTTATTGTACACTGGCCAAAAGGATTAAAACCAGCAACAACCGATATTTTATTAAGTGTGCCTGATATTTTGCCTACCACAATGGGATTAGCAGGAATTGGGAATCAAATTCCTGAAGAGATTGAAGGAACCAATTTTTCTTCAATTTTGAAAAACAAAGAAGAAACCACTGTTAAAAAACCTGAAGCGGTATTAATAATGTTGGGAAATGCAAGAGGAGTATTAACAGATAGATATACACTATGCTTAAGAGAGAGTAAAAAGCCTTGGGATGAGCAATCAGGTCAATCACTATCAGAAGCTTTTATTTATGATAATTTAAGGGACCCATATCAGGTTAAAAAAATTAATATTAAAGAGGAACCTGAGGTGTCTAAAGCCTTATTAGTAGAATTGAGTAAACTCTTAAAGAAAACAAATGATCCTTGGTTTAAAGAAAAAAAATATGCTGATATCATCCCATATTAAGTGAAATTATATTCTATTAGTTAAAACACGTAATTATGAAATACCTCTTAAAAAACACTCTTTATTTGTTTATAGTAGCACTGGTTTTTACTTTAATAAGTAATTGTAAGGAAAAAAAACAAGAGCAAGCTGAAATTATAATAGAACAGAATACTTTACCCAATATTGTTATAATATATCTTGACGATTTAGGTTATGGTGATTTAAGTTCTTATGGATCCAATGAGTTACGTACACCAAATATTGATGCATTGGCAGCTGGAGGTATCAAATTCACTAATGGATATGCCTCATCTGCTACGTGTACTCCTAGTCGTTACGCCTTGCTTACGGGTATGTACCCTTGGCGAAATAAAGATGCTAAAATACTGCCTGGTACAGCGCCGCTTTTAATAAGTACAGAGCAACAAACTTTGCCTAAAATGCTTAAAAATGAAGGTTACCAAACCGCCGTAATAGGAAAATGGCATTTGGGGTTAGGCACTGGCATTGTAAACTGGAATGATAAAATCACACCAGGACCCAATGAAGTAGGTTTCGATGAAGCTTATATTTTGGCAGCAACGCAAGATCGTGTTCCAACAGTATATATAGAAAACGGCAGTGTAGTTAATTTAGATAAAAAAGATCCTATTTTAGTGGATTATAAAAATAATTTTGAGGGAGAACCTACTGCTATTTCAAATCCTGAAATGCTAACAATGAAATGGCACCATGGACATAACAACAGTATTGTAAATGGGATTCCAAGAATTGGTTTTATGAAAGGCGGGCAATCTGCAAAATGGAGTGATGTGGATATGGCTGATCAATTTTTGGTAAAGGCTCAAGACTATGTAAAAACACATAAAGAAAGCCCTTTTTTCTTATACTATGCCATGCAACAACCACATGTGCCCCGCACACCACACCCACGTTTTGTAGGTAAATCAGGGTTAGGCCCCAGAGGCGACGTTATTTTAGAAGCCGATTGGTGTATTGGTGAATTCATGAAAACTTTAAAGGAAGAAGGTCTTCTTGAAAACACATTAATAGTCTTTTCAAGTGATAATGGACCAGTGCTTAATGATGGTTATTATGATGATGCGGTAGAAAAACTTGGAAATCATGACCCGAAAGGTGGATTAAGAGGTGGTAAGTATAGTCTGTTCGAAGCTGGAACACGGGTGCCACTTATAACCTATTGGAAAGGAAAAATTCAACCCGCAGTTTCAGATGCTGTTGTATGTCAAATGGATTTATTGGCATCTATTGCAAACCTTGTTGGAATAGAAGAAAAATCTACAGATAGTCAAGATTTTTTAGATTTATTATTAGGAAAAGTTGATAAGGGTAGAGATAACCTTATTTTAGAAGCTACCTCTAGAACAGCTCTACGTAGCGGAGATTGGCTGATGATTCCAGCATATAAAGGGAAAAATTTTCAAGAAGAAGTAGGTATTGAAGTGGGGAGTTTTCCATATTTTCAACTTTATAATTTAAAAGAAGATAAGGGGCAACAAAATAACCTAGCTATATCTAATCCTGAGAAGTTGGCGGAATTATTGAAAGTTTTTGAATCCTTAAGAGGTAAAGATTATAATAAAAACGTAACAGAAGTTGATTTTAAATAATATAGCTTCTGTCAGAATTTAATAATCTTTAGAAAAAAACGATTTCTGGTTTCAGGACAAAAGATATAGCATTATCATACCTTAAAACTCATTTTATTATGAGGATGCATATTATAGGTGTGAACTCATTCAAATGGCTTGTATTATTCATTTAATCCAAAACAAGGAATTTATATGTCTATTAAATAGAGCTCAGTTTTTTGAGATCGTAGTATAAATTCGATTGTTATAGCGAATTTATTGTATGTAAAAACATAAATAAATGATGTATCCCAATAAATCGGATTTCACATTACACATTATTTTTATAGTCGTTATGCTTTTTTTTAGTTGTGAAAACTAAAATGAAAAAATCGTTATATCTACAGATTTTATGAATCTAACAATTAAATTTGGAATTGATGAGGTTAAAATAGCGCTTTCTGAAAAAGGAATAGAAAGTGGCATTGGTTGGGATAAAAAGGCATTTATTAAGTTTTTTGTTCAACCAGAAAATACACAATTGAAAGCCGAAGGGTTTACTATAAAAAAAGAGAATGATACCATTCTAGTTATTGCTTTCGATATAGCAGGAGCTTGCAGAACAAATAAAACTGTTTGGATTGGAAGGTGTTGAAGAAACGACTCAAAATCCATATATGGCACGGCGAGGGACCAAATTTAATGTTCCGTTGGATGTGCGAACACCTAGGCTATTCAGATACCAGCGATTCGACTCAGAAGATTATTCCAGAAATGTGGAGTTTTGATTTTTGGACAGAATACATCGATAATTTAGCACGATACCGCTATAATTTTATTTCACTATGGAATTTACATCCATTCACAGCAATGGTAAAAGCACCAGGTTATGAAGATGTCGCTTTAAACGATGTGCAACGATCAACTATAAAATGGGAAGAATTTTATAAAGGTAATGGTGTTGGCTTTGATGCACCCGAGATTTTAGAGAATCCCGGAATAGTTAAAAAAATGACTATAGATGAAAAAATAGAATTTTGGAGAAATGTCATGAAATATGCTAAAGATAGAAATGTAGACTTTTGTATTCTCACTTGGAATATTTTTGTAAACGGAACAGATAGAAAATATGGCATAACAGATAAAGCAACAGATATTATAAATCAATTTTCAGAATTAAAAAATATAGAATTACAACAAACCTTAAACGATATTAAAACCCATGCAAGGGAAGTTGAAAGCGTTTATGCCATTTTAAAAAGGCTAAACCCTGTTATAAAAGGCGAAGATTCTGGGTTGGTAATTCTTAATTTTGAAAACAATTCTCATGCCATTTGGGATGCCAATCGTTACAACGAAAACAATTTCAAAAAGCAACGATACACGTTTGGCGAGTATTTAATTGATGGCTCAAAAGAGACAGTTCGATTGTATTCCGATGGTCAAATCACTGTTAAAAAATTAGGCGAAAATGAAAAAAACCATCAATATATTCATTATGATGTAGGATTTGCAGGAGACTGCGGCTATATTTTTCAAAGAGATTTTATTGATAATTTAATATCAGGAGATCCTTTTGAAACTAACGGCGAAAACTATTTAAAAACATTACAAGTTCAAGAAGCCGTTTACAAATCGGCTGAAATAAATGCACCAGTATTTATATAATCTAAAAGCACAAAACTAATATTATAAACACCGCATATTAAATAAAGACACATGAAAAAACTAATTATTTTAACAGGGTTATTTTTCTTATTTACAGGAACAATTATTGCGCAAGAATCAAAAGTTTCTATTGATGGCACACTTAAAAAATGGCATAAAGTAACTCTTAGTTTTCAAGGCGATAATTTAAATGAAAGCGATGAAAACAATCCGTTTTTAAATTATCGACTCAATGTTACTTTTACAAATAAAGGAAAAACCTATGTGGTTCCTGGGTTTTATGCAGCCGATGGTAACGCTGCAGAAACAAGTGCCAAAAGTGGTAATGTTTGGAAAGTAAGATTTTCTCCAGATAAAGCAGGAGAGTGGAGCTATAAAGTGTCTTTCCGAAAGGGAGAAAATATTTCTATAAATGACGACATAAATGCCGGAGAACCAATAGGTTTTGATGGCTCTAGTGGTAAGTTTAATGTTGGTGAAGCTGATAAAGTTGGGTCGTCTTTTAGAACTAAAGGGCGTTTAAAATATGTTGGTGAACGTTATTTAAAATATGCAGATACTAACGAGTCATTTATAAAAGGAGGAGCAGACAGTCCAGAGAGTTTTTTGGGGTATTATGAGTTTGATCAAACTCCACCTTCTCACAAATACGAACCACATGCTAAAGATTGGAAAAATGGAGACCCAACGTGGCAAAACGGAAAAGGTAAAAATATTATTGGTGCACTTAATTATTTAGCATCAGAAAAAATGAATTCAGTATTCTTTTTAACTATGAGTGTGCAAGGCGATGGTAAAGATGTTTGGCCATGGACTAGTGATAACGAGCGTTACCGTTTTGATTGCAGTAAACTAGACCAATGGGAAGTTGTTTTTGACCATATGGATGATTTAGGTTTAATGTTACATATTGTAACACAAGAAACTGAAAACGAGCTATTGATGGATATAGGAGAGTTGGGTGTGCAACGTAAATTGTACTATCGTGAGTTGATTGCTCGTTTCTCACATCACTTAGCAATTACATGGAATTTAGGGGAAGAAAACGGACCGTTAAGATGGACGCCAAAAGGGCAAACGGATAATGATAGAAAGGAGATGGCTAAGTATATTAAACAAAACGATCCATATCAAAATTATGTATCAATCCATACACATGCACATACTGATGCTCAAGATTTATTTTTAACACCATTACTAGGTTACGAATATTTAGATGGGGCTTCTTTACAAACTCATCATATTCACGATGTGCATGATATTACGGTAAAATGGATAGATGAGTCTAAAAATTTTAGTAAACAATGGGTGGTTACTCAAGATGAGATTGGGCCAGCAGATACAGGGGCTAAACCAGATGCAGATGACCCAGAGCACAATGATATTAGACATGAGGTATTATGGGGTAATTTAATGGCTGGCGGAGCTGGAGTGGAATGGTATTTTGGTTACAAATTTGCACATAACGATTTGAAATGTGAAGATTGGAGATCACGAGATATTCTTTGGGATCAAACACGATATGCTATGGAGTTTTTTCAACAACACATTCCTTTTGAAACGATGGTATCTGCTAATGAGTTAACTGAAAACACGCATGATTATGTGTTTGCTAAAAAAGCTGCTATATATACTGTTTATCTCCCAAAAGTGGAAGAAACAATCTTAGATTTATCAGATAACAAATCTAAGTTTACTGTACTGTGGTATAATCCAAGAACTGGTGGAGCACTTCAAGAAGGAAGTATTAAAGCCATAAAAGGAGGAGGAAAAGTATCCATAGGATTGCCACCATCAAAAGATGGAGACTGGGTTGCTTTAATTGAAAATAAATCAAAAAAAGTAGTTTTAACTTCTAACAACGAAGACACACTTATTTTAAGTGCTCTAGAGGATTTTATAATTGATGAAAGCTCGGAAGCTGTTTATTATAAAGAAGAAAAAAGAGGAACATTTGCAATCAATGCAGGAAAGAATGAGCAACGTAATAAATTAGCATCTGCTCAAGCTATATTTAAAGGTAAAAGTGGGTATTATTCAGGGGTATTAAATGCCATAGCAGAAAATGATGGTGAATCAGTTTATACTATTAGAGTTAATAATGAAAAATTAAAAACAGTTTCAAACCCACAAACTCCAGAATCATTTAAAAAAGAAAATTTGGTTTTAGGTAAAATATATCTTAAAACAAATGATACGATTAAAGTATCATCTAAAGCAATGAGCAACGGCAAAATTCCTGAGCATAATGAAACAGCTTGGTCAAGAGGACGATGGAGTTCTGTAACCTTAACACCTGTTGTTTTCAGTTTGAAGGAAGATTTAAAACATGTTACAGCTTTTGAAGAAAAAGATGGTCTTTTAGAGGTTGAGGCGGAAGCTTTTCATTATAATTCAAATAATGAAAGTCCACGAAAATGGTATGTACGGTCAGAAAAGAATCCAGCTCCATTTGAAAAAGTTACTGATAATACAGCGTCTGCAAGTGGACAAGCTTATATTGAAGCTTTACCAGATACACGAGTAACTCACGGGGATGCTTTAATTCAAGGCGAAAACTTTTTTCCTGTTGCGGGAACTGGTGGCATGGTATCTTATAAAGTTAAAATAAACACTCCAGGCACCTATTATGTTTGGGTAAAAGCATTTTCTAGTGGTCCAGAAGATAATGGCGTGCATGTTGGTGTGGATGGCGAATGGCCAGAAAGTGGACAACGAATTCAGTTGTGTAAAGGAAAACATCAATGGTCTTGGTCTTCGGCACAACGTGTGCCGTCAAAGCACTGTGGTTATGCTCAAACAATAACCCTGAATTTTGAAAAGGAAGGTGAACATATTATATCTTTTTCAATGCGTGAAGATGGTTTTGAATTAGATAAATGGATATTGGCAATGGATAAAAACTATATTCCAGAGTAGTATGTATCTTTTAAGAAAAAGGCACAATAGTTTCTTTAAAGCATAAAACAAATTAAACTTTAAAACATTTATTGATCTCAATCCCCTTCTTTTTAAGAAGGGGATTTTTTTATACTGTTTTGCATTTTAAATAATACTAATTTAAAAGTTGTTAATAGTATGTTTAATTATTATTTGTAAATCACACCAAGTCAGCTTTCAAAACTTACACCTCTTCTTGGTGATTATAGCCACTTGTGTTTTACAAATCAAATGCTCTATTTTGAATCTTATCAATAAGTACCATTTCTTTTATTTATAGACGATGTCGGGAATCGATATTGGGAATGGAACCGTGCTAAATAAATGGATAGAGCGAACAAAGTGAGCCAATTTGAGACCGATGAAAGTTTGCATAGCAATGTAAGTGTCCAAAATTGATTCCTTGGAATGTCACTGAGGAATAATTTCAGTTACTTTTTTAACGTATAAAGTCATCTAGAAGGCCGCAACCATTTGTAACCAAAAATATTTTAGAAGGATTGCTGCAAAGTATTTAATTTACTTCTATAATTTCCGTTCCTTTTAATATGCCATTCTCGCTAAAACTGTCTATGGTAAAATAATATTTTTGAAACTTATTTAAAGTTCTAATAGTTAAAGAATCTTTATCAAGAACTTGATAGTTATGATATAATTTTTCTGGATGTATTCCATACCTAATATTATAACCAAAAGCGTCCTTATTTGCATTCCATTTTAAATTAACAATACACCTATCTTCTGTCAATCGAGCAATTTCCAAAATTACATTTTTACTAGGTTTTTCTCCTTGTGCATTTCCAAAAACCCGAAAATCGGCTAAAGCAAAAGTACCATCTGGAACAAAATAATTAGTCAATCTTAAATAACGTGCTTTTACGGGAATCTGTAATTGTGTGAAATCATGAGGCGCATCATCTTTGCTTGTTGTTTTATCAATTAAGGATTTCCAATTTATATTATCAGTTGAATATTCTAAATGGTATTGGTAATAAATATCCGCATTTCTACCATGTAGATTGGTATCATGCTCAGCAAAATTAATTTGAACAGCATTAATAACAGATTCTTTTTCTAAATCCATTTGAACCCATTCCCCTTTATTACCTGTTTTAGCACTCCAATAAGTTCTTATTTCTTCATCTGCAGCCAAACTCTTAGGATGGGTTTCCAATTCTGAGGATACTGTGATGTGTTTTTTGTACGAAAGTAACATCCAATTCGGAAATAATTCTTCTGGCTTAGATATCTTTTTCTGAGGCACTATAAATGGAAAATCACCAAAACCTGTATAACTATAAAGCATACCATCTTCATCAAAAAAAGTTGGAAACATACCTAATCTACGTTCAAATTTATGCCTAATAGTAAGCGACATAGTTCCAAAATGCCAATAATTTCCATATTTATCTTGAAATGTACTACCATGTCCAGCACCATTTACAAAACCTTCTGGTTTTAAAGCCATAGGATTATGCTCTGCCAATTTAAATGGTCCTAATGGTTTTTCGGAAACATAAACACCATCGTTATAACTCTTAAATCTGGTTCCTGGACCTGCATATTGCAAGTAATACTTCCCATTGTATTTATTTACCCAGGCACCTTCAATCCATGGATTTAACTCCTGATTATTATAATCACCCCAGCGCTCCCAGCCATAATCTTCTTTTTTACTATTTAAAACCGGTATGGGGTCTATTATTGGATTTAACGTATTTACATCTAACTCCACAACATAAAGTGGGTCTTTATTAGAACAGCCGTAATACAAAAACAATCTGCCATCATCATAAAAGAACGCAGGATCCGTCATGGCAATAGGAAAATTGGGATTAGCAATTTCCCATTCACCAGATTTTGGATTGGTAGTTTTATAAATTGTTATTGGCGCATGGTTATTTGATGCCATAAAATAAAGCGTATCTTCAATAACCACCGCGGTTGGGGCGTAATCTTCAAACGGAAGTTGTTTTGACGTAATAAAGTCCCAAGTTATTAAATTTTCAGAATGCCAATATCCACCAGATTTTGAGGCAAATAAATAGTAATCATCATTATATAAAACTACGGTAGGGTCGGCCGCTTCTCTTCGTGAAGGACCGTCATCTACAGCAAACCTATAACTTATATCTAATGGATTGCAAACTGTTGTCGCTGTTCCTTCTTTTAAAACAACTTCCTTACTAACTCCTTTACAATTAACTGCAATGGATGCTATAATCAAACAAAGGATCGTGTAATATTTTTGTTTCATAATGTTTAACGTATAAATTCATTATTCGAGTTTCAATTTTGCTATATCAATACCCCTTTTAACATCTTCTGTTAATTTCACCCAATAAACATACCCTACGCGATTTGTCCAAAAAGGATTTATATTTTGCTCCATAGCCTGTTTATAATATTCTCGCTGGATAGGACGGTCAAAGAGAACCACTCTCAGCGGATGAAAGTGAGCATAGCAAAGTAAGTGCTCAAAATCGATTCATTTGTAGTTAAAATTAGTGATTATTTTTCAATTTTTTACGCATCGATTCGCCTTTAATATCTATTCTATGTGCGGTATGTACTAGACGGTCTAAAATAGCATCAGCAATGGTTTGTTCTTCAATAATTTCGTGCCATGCTTCCACGGGTAATTGAGAGGCGATTATGGTACTGCATTTTCCAGTTAGAGCAATGCCAGAACAATCTGCAAATTCTTCCTGAGTAAGATTAACTTCTTTTCTGCGTCGCTTAACAAATTCGGCTAATTGTTTCATTATATGCTTTTAGATGTAAAACTGAGCAAATACAATTAATTATATGTATATAGATTGATTAACTAAAAATTGCGGTATCTAACCCATAACGCCCATTTTCAATCCATTCCGTAAAAACTTCATTCCAGAAAAAGAACTTCATTGAAATATCTTGGACACAACTTCAAAGCTTCCACTGCCCATTTCGCTCCAGCTGAAATACGCAGGAACTCCATGGTCAACTCCAGCCTCAAAGTTAAGTCCGCTTAATTCTAGTTTCAATTCTACATTTTCAAAGTAATCAACTTAGTCGTTTTTAGGATATAGAATTCTAAAACAAATGATGATTTTAATAAATAAACTTCAAAAATGAAACAATAAATATCTTAAAATGAGACGGATAAATACTGAAGTTAAAATCTAGTAGTAGTTTAAAAAAGGTTAACAGTTTGTCCCATTTTGGATGGGACGAAATGGTAGAGCAAGAGGGTAACCCGCTGCGCGAGGTTACGAGAGCTACCATTTATTTTAATTAACTGTAAATCAGTATGTTGAAAATTTAAGTGTTGGTGTATAAATACTTGATTAGCAGGTTTTTTACTAAAAAATAGTCTCAGCCCAATAAAACAGAACATTAAATTACTAAAAAATGGATAAAAAACTAAAAAATGAAGGTTTTACAACCTTGAAAATTAAAGATGAAGTTGCTAAGCGATTTAGGAGATTTAGCAAGAAAATGACATTATCTCAGTCCATGACTTTGTTATATATGATAGACTTTTTTGAAAAAAACGGATTGTCTCCATTGGAGTCTATAGATCCCAAAATTCAAACTCTGGAAAACGTTTTTAAAAAACGAATAAATGGAATGATTGCAATTTTGAAGAACATAGAAAAGCACCAAACCAAACCAACAGTTGCTATGTTGAAAGCACTTTTTGAACTAGCAGAAACCTCTAGAAAACCAATTATGGAACAGAAAGTTCGATTTGAAGAAAAGCTGAAACGAAATGAAAATTAGGAAAAGTTATGATTCTGATTTCAAATCAAAAACATAAATGCGCCCTATGCTGTTTTTATTTCACGTTTATCTATCAGAATACTATAAAAACAGCACAGGATCCACGCGCAGATAAGTTATGGTGATTTGGGGGTAGCTTTTAAATAATTATTTATTACGTAGTGGCTAAAAATTGGATACTATAAAGTTGTATTTATATCTTTAAATGCTACTGGGATAGAATTGATGAAAAGTTGATTTTTCAATAATGATATTTAACTTAAATATGAAACGCTTTTCTAAGTTAATGTTTCTTTTTCTAAATATGTTTTACAGTGAAACATAACAGCAAGAAAACCTTGTTTTTAGTATAAATTGCAACAATAGTAAAACATATATAAATATGTGTCTCGTATTTTTGATATTCAATAACTTGGTAGAAGTAGTATCTAAAAGATAGAAATTGCTAGGCTATTAATAATTAGAAATATAAAAAATATTATGAGTAAAGTAGTAGTAATAACAGGTGCAGGGGGCGTAATATGTGGTACTCTGGCAAAAGCTTTGTCTAAACAAGGTTATAAAATAGCAGTTTTAGATTTAAAAATAGAAGCAGCAGAAGAGGTTGCTAACCAGATTAATGCAGATGGAGGAATCGCTATTGGCGTTGTTGCAAATGTGTTAGAAAAAACATCTTTAGAAGCTGCAAAAATAGAAATCAATGAAAAATTAGGGCCTTGCGATATTTTAATAAACGGAGCCGGAGGAAATCACCCTCTAGGAACAACTTCTAATCCTTATTTATTAGAAGCAGATTTGGAAAATACCACAGAAGGGTTTAAAACTTTTTTCGATTTAGATCCAAAAGGAATTGAGTTTGTGTTCAATTTAAATTTTATTGGGACGTTACTTCCTACACAAATATTCGCTAAAGATATGGTTGGAAGAAAAGGATGTAGTGTGTTAAATATTTCATCAATGAATGCATTTACACCGCTAACAAAAATACCTGCTTATAGTGGGGCAAAAGCAGCGGTATCTAACTTTACACAATGGTTAGCTGTTCATTTTTCTAAAGTAGGAATTCGCGTAAATGCAATCGCTCCAGGTTTCTTTTTAACAGATCAAAATAGAACATTATTAACTAACGAAGACGGTAGCTTAACGCAAAGAGGGCAGCAAATTATAGATCAAACTCCTATGGGAAGATATGGTGTTCCAGAAGATTTAGTAAGTTCAACATTATATTTGTGTAACGATGCTTCTGCTTTTGTAACAGGAATTGTAATTCCTATCGATGGTGGTTTTAGTGCTTATAGTGGTGTTTAATAATTAAAAATTATAATATGGAACAAACATGGAGGTGGTACGGGCCAAAAGATCTCGTATCCTTATCAGATATAAAACAAGCAGGAGCAACAGGAATTGTAAATGCATTACATCATATTCCAAACGGAACAGTTTGGAGTGTTGAAGAGATTACAAAACGAAAAGGAATCATTGAAAAAATTGGGTTAACATGGAGTGTAGTAGAAAGTATTCCTGTTCATGAAAATATAAAAACACGTTCTGGTAATTTTCAAGAATACATTGAAAATTATAAACAAAGCATTAAGAATTTAGCACAATGTGGTGTACATATTGTATGTTACAATTTTATGCCTGTTTTAGATTGGACCCGTACAGATTTAGCATTTCAAGTAGAAGATGGTTCTAAAGCACTACGTTTTGATGTGGTTGCATTTGCTGCTTTCGAGTTGTTTTTATTAAAACGTTCGGGGGCAGAACAAGACTATTCTGAAGCGTTACAAGCGGAAGCGAAAGTGTATGTTGAAAAACTAACTGAAGACGAAAAACAAAAACTTGTAAATAATATTATTGCTGGTTTACCTGGTGCAGAAGAAGGCTATACTTTAGAGCAGTTTCAAGCTATTTTGGATACTTATGCAAATATTGATGCTCAGAAATTAAAAGAAAACCTAGTTGCTTTTCTAAAGGAAATTATTCCGATTGCAGCACAGAATAATGTGTTAATGTGTATTCATCCTGACGATCCGCCGTACCAAATTTTAGGATTACCAAGAGTGGTAAGTACGGAGGAGGATTACGCGTATTTGTTTGCCGAAGTTCCAAATAGATCAAACGGAATTACGTTTTGTACTGGATCTTTGGGAGTGAGATCTGATAATAATTTGTTAAACATTTTTAAACGTTTCGCAAATCGCGTTCATTTTCTACATTTTAGAAGCACACAACGCGATGCTAAAGGAAATTTCCATGAAGCTAATCATTTAGAAGGTGATGTCGATATGTATAGCATGGTTAAGGAAGTTGTTATCGAAGAGCGAAGAAGACACTCAGAAGGCATGAGTGATGACATAATTCCGATGCGCCCAGATCACGGACATCAAATGTTAGATGATTTACATAAAAAAACGAATCCTGGTTATTCCGGAATTGGTAGATTAAGAGGTTTGGCAGAATTACGTGGTTTAGAAATGGGAGTTTCAAGAAGTTTGAATTAACTACTAAAATACGTTCAGCAGAAATTACAGATGACTTACTTGCTTAAAATAATTGATTTTAAGCAAGTAAGGTTCATTAGTTTTTATAGTTTTTTCTTTTTATAAACTCACTTGGAGTCATTCCGTATTGCTTTTTAAAAGAGGTAGAAAAATAATTATGAGAATTAAAACCAACAGCAAGACTAACTTCATTCATTCTAAAATTTCCACTTTGTAATAGCTTAACAGCATGTTTAAGTCTTTCATATCTAATAAATTCTGTCGCAGATTGATCTGTTAATGATTTTAGTTTACGATGTAGTGTGGTACGACTTAGGTTTAATTCACTTGCTAAGGTTTCTACAGTGAAATCGATATTAGAAATGTTTTTCTCTACTACTTGAACAGCTTTAAGAATAAGCTTTTTGTCCATATCCATTTCTCCAACGTTTTTACTCCAAACATCATCGATGTTAACAAATGATTCTCTTAAGACTTTTCTAGACTCTAATAAATTGATGATTTGGGTAATAAGAAGCTTGTCATCAAATGGTTTTGAAATGTAGGCATCGGCACCAGAGGTAAGCCCTGAAATTCTGTTTTTAACAGATTCTAATGCAGTTAATAATATAACAGGAATATGGCTAGTACGAATATCTTTCTTTATAGTTTCACAAAGTTCTATACCATCCATTTCGGGCATCATAATATCAGATATAATAATATCAGGGAAAAGTGAGTGTGTTTGCTCTAAGGCTTCAATACCATTTTTTGTTTTTATCACTTTAAAATGATGGCCTAAAACATATCCTAAATAATTAAGTAATTCAATGTTGTCTTCAACAATCAGAATTAAGGAGTCATGATATAAATCTTCAGTTTGTTCAATTCTTTCTTGAAATGCTATTATATTAGGTTTGGTAGAGTTCTCTTCGTCAATATAGTTTTTTAAGTTTTCTATTTTATTAAAAGGGCCTTCTTGTTTGTGAGGTAAATATATACTAAAAATAGTACCTTTTTTAACAACTGAATTTACTTTTAGTTTTCCTTTATGTAGGTCTAAGTATTCCTTTGATAGGTTTAACCCAATCCCTGTGCCGTGGGCACTTTCGATAGTAGTATGATAGAATCTTTCAAAGATATGTGATAAATTTTCTTTTGATATACCAACTCCTGTATCGCATATAGAAATTTCAATAAATTCATTGATATTTAAATCTCCTATAGCAACCTCATTACTTTCAATAAATTCGAGTTTAGTTTCTCGGTTATTTTTTATTATCAATTCTATTTTAGATCCATCATTACTATATTTAAATGCGTTTGAAAGTATGTTGAATATAATTTTATCAAGTTTTTCTGGATCAAAATCAATTTTAATTGAATTAGTATCCGATTTAAAATTATACTCAATGTTTCGAAGTCTGGCAAGCTCTGAAAAACAATTGAAAATATCCTTAGTAAAACTAATAACATCTTTGTGAACTGGACTTAGTTTTAATTTTCCTGCGTCAATTTTTCTGAAATCTAATATTCGATTAATTAATCTTAAAAGTCTTTCAGAATTATTTTTTATTAGATTTAATTGATTAAAAGCATGACTTTCTTTTTCAAAACTATTTAAAAGGCCATTTACAGGTCCTAAAATTAAAGTTAGGGGTGTTCTAAATTCATGGGTTATGTTAGTGAAAAATTGAAGTTTTAGTTGGTGTAAATTTTCTTCACTTTCATTTTTTAACTTCTCTAATTGTATCTCATTTTTTAACTTTTGCCTGTTTATGGTTTGTTTTCTTAAATAAAGCATTGTAGAAAGTGTGATTAATCCAAAAAACAAAAAGGCATACCAACGTCCCCAAATAGGAGGTGCAATAAAAATTTCAAGGGTTTTAGGTCTTTCATTCCAAATTCCATCATTGTTCGAAGCTATAATTTCAAATGTATATTTACCCGGAGGTACGTTTGTAAAGACTGCAGAACCGTTAATATTAGTTTCTATCCAATCATCATTAAAATTGATTAAACGATACTTAAATCGATTTTTATCTGGATCTATATAATTATTAGCAACAAATCTAAAACTAAAGGATTTTTGACTGTAATCTAGTTTTATGTTTTCTGTATTACTTATATTAGTAAATAGAATATTATTTTCCTGTTTTGGTAGTACTTCTTCGTTTCCAATAAAGAAATTAGTAATAATTGGTCTTGGTTTTATTGTATTACGTATAAGAATATCATTCGGTTTGTAGTAAACAAAACCATTAGAGCCCCCAAAAAACATAAGACCCGTATTAGACAATAAACCTGCGTTAGGGGTGAAACTATTATTGTAAATGCCATCGATGTGTCCAAAGGTTAGTACTTTATTCTCTTTTGGGTAAAATTTACAAATCCCATTGTTAGTCGCTAACCATAAATTTGAGTTAACATCTTCTAGGATAGAATAAATTTCATCTCCGGGCAAACCATTTTTAGTTGAATGATGCTCAAAAGTCATACTTGCAATATTTAATTTATCTAGTCCGCTGCCGTTAGTCCCAATCCATAAATCACCATTGGAATCTTCTGAAATAGAATAAATATAGTCATCGGATAAACTATTTGAATCCACATCAGAATGAAAAAAATGTGTGAATTTATGAGAGTCTTTTGACATTAAATTCAATCCTTTTTCAGTGGCAAACCATAAATTGTCTTTTCTATCCCTAATTATTTTTCTTATATGGTTGTTAGATATAGATGTTTTGTCTAATGGGTTGTGTTTGTATTGTTTAAATGTTTTATCTAAGAATGAATAATAAAACACACCTTGTTGATAATCACTAATCCAAATACCGTTTTTTTCAGGTAGCATACAAAGTACTTGTAAACCTATTTTAAAGGGTGTCTTTAATTGAGTAAATTTATTTTCGTTTTCGTTTTTATATAAAATACCGTCATCCCGGGTTCCTATCCAAAGCGTATTATTCTCATCAAAAACAAGAGATTTTATATTTTTTACTCGATTTTTATTATATAAGACGTCATTTTTTGTCGTTTGATTAGTTTGCTGATTGTATTTATATAAGCTACCAGATTCTGCGCCAATCCAGATATCAACATTATTAGGGTCGGGTGCAAATGCTGTTATAATATCATCTGTTTTTAAGTTGTTTTTGTTCGATTGTTTAAAATGAGTAACAGAGTTTTTAAATTCGCTATAATAACTAAGTCCTCCAAGCCAAGTTCCTATCCAAACAATGTTATTTGTGTCTTTATATAATGACCATATAGAATGATGTGGTAAATTAGGGTGATTTTCTGGCGTGATTTCTTTAATAATATCCAATCCTTTAATTATGACAATACCTTTATAAGTTGCTACCCATAATTTATTATCGTTCGACATTATTACACTTCTAATTTGGTCGCTTGGAAATTCGTTTTCTACATTGTAATGCCTTAAAATATTGCCATTTATATCAAAACAGAGTAAACCATCTTTATCATAACCTATCCATACTTTCCCATCATTCACAAACATGGTTCTAGGAAGTCCAGAAATGCCTTTGGAAAAAAGACGAAATTCGGAAGTCTCCTTCGTTTTGAAATATATTCGTCCATCTTGATATACAACCCATATGTTGTCTGAATTGTCTTTATATAATAAGCGGGCTCTACTAGTGTTTTGCTCATCTATCTCAATATATTCAGCATGACTTAAATTAGGATTTATTTTAGCAAGACCTTTGCTATCAACGAGCCAATAATCCCCATTTAGTGTTTGTGTGATAGAAGCAATATTAATCCCTATTGGACGATTTTGTTTGTCTAAAATATCAAGTCTAGAAAAATTGTCTAAATCAGTGTTGTATTTACATAGCCCATTTTCTGTAGCAATTAATAATTGTCCGTTGTTGTTCGTTAATATTTTATTAATACGATTTGTGGATATACTGTGGGGATTAGACTGTGAATAGCTGTATTTTTTTATATCATTTGAATTGTATCTAAAAAGCCCATTATTTGTTCCAAACCAAATGAAGCCATTATTATCTTCATTTATACACATTACAGATGTTATTGCGACCCCTCCTTCTTGACTCACTTCCGTTAATGAAATTATAGGTTCATTTTGTGCATGTATATTCGTGAATAATAATAATAGGACTATGTATAATAATGTGTAAATTCTCAATTTTTTGTCATATTTATTGCTAATATATAGTTTTATAGTCAATATTTTTATTATGAATTACATTAATGATTTCACATATGTTTCACTTTGAAACATGGCTTAAAACATGGGATAATTATGATAATTATTGAAACATAGTGATGGGTAAAGTGCAAATATGCTATCTATATTTGTAAAGCAAATTAAACTAACTATTAACTAAACTAAGGATGAAGCTATATTCTATTTTATCTAAAACGCATTTATCACTTATTACTTTTTTATTTTTTTCCGTGCTAGCTTCTGGCCAGGATTTAGAAATTAAAGGAATAGTGTATGACGCAATTACAAATTCACCATTACCAGGAGTAAATGTAATTGTGAAAAATACTTCTAAAGGAGTTACTACTGATTTTGACGGAAACTTTATTATCACCAATAGAAAAATTGGAGATGTATTAGTATTCTCTTATGTAGGATTTACAAAACAAGAAATTACTATTACTAATAGTAAGCTTCTAAACATTCAATTACAAGAAGATGCTCAATCTTTAGACGAGGTTATTGTTGTTGGTTATGGTACTCAAAAAAAGAGTGATATTACTGGAACCGTAGCTTCCTTAAGTGAAGAACGATTAGAAATGCTTCCAAACGTGGATATTTCACAAGCCATACAAGGAGCAATTCCTGGTATTTCTGTGATTACTGTTTCAACAGGTGCAGCACCTAGTAATGAAGATACTTCTATTCTTGTAAGAGGGAGGAACTCTATTCTAGCAAATAACTCACCTTTAATTGTTGTTGATGGTGTTCCTTATTATGGACAACTTAGAGATATTAGTCCTAATGACATTAAATCGCTAGAAGTACTTAAGGATGCATCTTCATCTGCTATCTATGGGTCGCGTGGTGCTAATGGTGTTATTTTAATAACCACAAAAGGGGGGAAAGAAGGAAAAACTGTTATTAAATATGATGGGTATACATCTGTTCAGAGATTATCAAATTTACCTGAACTAATGGATGGTGAAGAATTTTATAAATTTAAGCAAGTTAGAGATCCTGATGCTATGACAGTATCTGAACAGGAAATTTATGATAATAAAGAATGGGTTTCATGGCCAGATATAGCTTTGCAGACTGGCTATAGTCAAAATCATAACCTTGCAGTATCAGGTGGTTCAGCAAATACAAAATTTTATACAGCTTTTAATTACTTAGATGTACAAGGAATTGCAATAAACGACACTTATAAAAGGATTTCTACAAGGCTTAATTTAGATACTAAAGTATCTAATTGGTTCACTTTAGGAACAAGAACCACACTAACATATGGAGACAAAAGCGGTATATCTGCTAATTTCGAAGATATTTATTGGATGAACCCTTTAACCAAGCCATATAACGATGATGGTAGCTTGAATATCTATCCTTGGGAAGAAGATACGTATTGGAGTAATCCTTTAGAAGGTATTTTTATGGAAAATACAGATACTTCAATGCAAATTATTACTAATAATTATTTAAATATAGAAATACCATTTGTTGAAGGCCTACAGTATAGGTTAAATACGGGATACAGGCATAAAACGACTGATTACGGTGTGTATCGTGGACGAAATACAACTCAAGGTTTTGAAAATCAGGGTTCTTCAGATGTTTTGCGTGATCTGACTCAAAGTTATACTCTAGAAAATATATTTTCTTATAATAGAGAATTTGGAAAACATAATATAGCATTAACGGGTGTATTTAGTACAGAACAACAGGAAAGTAGCACTAATAAATTAAGTGCAGATGGTTTTCCAAATGATGTATTGGGCTGGTATGGAGCTTCTCAAGCGAATTTAATAGAACCATCTTATCTCTACACTAAAACAAATCTTCTTTCTCAAATGTTTAGAGCAAATTATAATTTCAATCAAACATATTTATTCACATTTACTGTAAGACATGATGGGTTTTCTGGTTTCGGAGAAGATAGAAAATGGGGTACATTCCCTTCGGTGGCTTTAGGTTGGAATATAGCAAATGAAGAATTTTTTAACAGTAATACTGTAAATAACTTGAAATTGAGAGTTTCTTGGGGAAAAAATGGTAATCAAGCCGTTGGACCTTACGAGAGCATAGCCAAATTTAGAATTTTTGATAATGTAACAGGATCTAGTACTGCTCCTGGTTATATTCCATCAACTTTAGGTAATCCTGACTTAAGTTGGGAAACAAGTGAATCTTTAAATATTGGTTTAGATTTTGGAATCCTAAAAAACAGAATATCAGGAGATATAAACTATTATAATACAAATACATCAGATTTATTACTTAATAGGTCTATATCTCCAGTACATGGATTATTAGGTATTACGCAGAATATAGGTAAGACTAATAACAGTGGTCTAGAAATAGCAATAAGCTCAACTAATATAATCAAAGATAATTTTACTTGGTCTACAAGAGCAAACGTTTCTTTTTTAAAGAACAAAATAGTTTCACTGTATGGAGTTGTTGATGAAAATGGAAATGAGGTAGACGACTTAGATAATAATTGGTTTATTGATCAGCCTATTCAAACAAATTATGGTTTTGAATATGATGGAGTTTGGCAACTTGACGAAGCAGATTTAGCAGCCGTTTATGGTACTCAGCCAGGTTATGTGAAAATTAAAGATGCTAATGGTGATTTTTTAATAAATGGTGACGATAGGGTGTTTCAAGGTCAAAGAGATCCAAAAATGATATGGGGTATAGCTAATACTTTTACTTATAAAGCATTCACTTTAGACTTTTTAATTAATGCCGTACATGGAAACACGAAATCAAATAGTTTGTGGAATACTGATGTTTATCAAGGGGTAAGACGTAATACTGTAAATCGCGATTGGTGGACTACAGACAACCCAACCAATGTAATTTTTGCGAATGACGAACTTGCCAATTCTCAAGGTGGGTTTCAGGCTACGAGATATGAAGATGCTGGTTTTATTAGGTTAAGGGATATCACATTGTCTTACGATTTGCCAGATGAAATAATAGATAAACTTCACCTAACTAGATTCAGATTATATTTTACAGGAAGAAACTTATTAACTATAACTAATTGGACAGGTTTAGATCCTGAATTAGGTTCAGGGAATGCAAATGATAGCAGTGATGGACAGCGCTCAATACCACTTGTTAAAGATTATGTATTAGGAATAAATATTGGAATTTAAAAAAACTTGATAATAATATGAAAACTATAAATTATAAAATATCATTCTTGGCTTTGTTGTTCTTAACAATAACAGGGTGCTCGGAAAATGTACTTAATGAGGAGACTCCATCAATCGTTACAGCAAACTCATTGTTTTTAGATTTAGCCGGATTTGAAGCAGCTCTCAATGGCTTATATGCCAGAGTAAGAATGGAAAGAGAAGGAAGAGCTACAAATGATAGTGATAGAAGTTCGGATAGACTAAGAGCCGAAATGTTTGTTAGTGGAACTGATAATATGTGTACTAATCATCGTGATGGTTGGGGTAGAGTTGCAGAGCCTTGGGCTGAAACAAATAATGCTTTCGATTCTGAATTACAAGGGAATTTTGAATGGTTGTACAGTGTTATAAATGCTGCGAATACAATTGTGGAAAGAGCTGAGAATGAAGGTGTAGATTGGGGTGCTAATGAAGAAAGTAAAGATCGTGTTGTAGCAGAAGCTAGAGCGATGCGTGCATGGGCATACAGGCATTTAACTTTTACATGGGGAGCTGTACCATTAACTTTAAAAGAGTCAAATGGATCAGATATTAAGACAGATTGGGAAAGAACACCTGTTTCGGAAATAAGATCTCAGATTGAAGCAGATCTGCTTTTTGCAGAACAATACATTCCGGTGTCTCCGCTACCAGGTCGTATAAGTAAAGGTGCTGTTCAACATTATCTTGCAGAACTGTATTTAGTGTTAAATGATCCGGCGAAAACGGTTACATATGCAGATAAAGTAATAAATACTCCAGAATACGCACTTGTTACTAACCGTTATGGCTCTAAGTCTAACGAGCCAGGTTCAGCATTTACGGATATGTTTTATGATGGAAATACTAATAGAGAAGAAGGAAATACAGAAGCTCTATGGGTTTGGCAATGGGAGTTTGCAACAATTGGTGGAGAAGGAAGTAATATGAGACGTTGGCACTCAAGCAGATATAACGATATTAATATTGGAGGTGTTACGCCTTTTGAACTTACAGTTGAAAGAGGTGGTAGACCAAGAGCGAGAATGTCTCTTACAAAATTTGCTATAGATTTATACGAACCACAAGATGATAGATTTTCTAATCAGGCTATAAGAAAGTATTTTATACTAAAAGATGCCACACAAAACAAACCTGCAATTGCAGATGTTTTACCTGATGGCTATAAATATGGAGATACAATTAATTTAAACTGGAGTGAGCCAATTACTAGCGCAACTAGAAATAGACTAGACTGGCCTTTTAGTAGAAAATTTGAATGGGGAACTGAACTTGATATCACTGGTTCTTATCAGTATAATGATCAGGTTTATATAAGACTTGCAGATACATATTTATTAAAAGCAGAAGCACAATTTTTAATTGGAAATAGTTCAGACGCTGCTGCAACAATAAATATTATTAGAGAAAGATCTAATGCTACTCCTATTACAGAAGGAGATATGACTATAGATTACATATTGGATGAGCGCTCTAGAGAATTAGTCTTAGAAGAGCATCGTAGATATACTTTATTGAGAACTCAAAAGTGGCTTGAAAGAACTCAGTTGCATAATTTCAATGGTGGAGAAAATATCCGGGTAAGGGATACGATATTACCGATTCCTCAAAATGTAATTGATGCGAATTTAACTGGTGAAATTAAGCAAAACCCTGGTTATAACTAATCTGTAAAATATTAGATTAACTCTGCCTTCAGGTGATAGTTAAACGATAAAATGGCAAGAAATTTTTTCTGAGTTTTTAATTCGGGAGGATATATCTACCCAAAAATTAAACAAAATTAAATAAATAAATAAATGAATAAGATGTTCTGGAGTTATCGTATTAAACCAATAATGTATGTTTTTCTATGCTTTATTATGTCAATCTGTTTTTCTTATAATGGATTTTCTCAGGGTACTAATATAGCAAAGTATCGTATTGTTAATCAATCTTCGGCTATGGATGCTAATCATACTGGTCACCTAGTGGTCGATGGGGATTCTAGTACGTATTGGGAGGCACATTATAAGGATGAAAATCAATCACTTTTGATTGATTTAGGTACTTCGCAAGTTATTAATTCCATAAATATAGAATGGGGTGTAAACTTTGCGACGGCCTATAAAATTATATTAAATAGTGATTCATCTCCAGATATTGTATACAGCACTACTACAGGAACTGGCGGGATTCAAACATTAAATATTGAACAAAAGAAGGTCAGATTCATTAAAATAGAAATTTCTAAAGTTAATGTTCAAATTCGAGGTTGTTTGATCAATGAAATTGAAGTTTTAGGATATAAAGACGACAGGTTTAAACCTTCAAAAGTTAATGTACTTTCTAAAAATAATTTATCGTTAGATGGTCGTATTTGGAGAGTTCAAAGTACAGCGATTGTAAAAGATAATCCAGAAAAAATAGCAACTTCAGAATATAATGATACCCAGTGGATTCCTGCGAAAGTACCAGGAACTATAATGGGCGATTATTATAATTTTGGCGCCCTTCCGGACCCTTTATATAGTGATAACATGCATCAAATTTCTGATGAGTTTTTTTCAGGAAATAATTTTTGGTACAGAACCGAAGTGTCTTTTCCTTCTGAATTATCAAGTGAACAAATTTTTCTAGATTTTGACGGAATTAACTGGAAGTCAGATATTTATTTTAACGGAAAGCATTTGGGTAGAATAGATGGTGGTTTTCTTAGAGGTGAGTTTGAAATAACAGATTTGATAAACTTTGATAAATCAAATACAGTTGCAGTTTTAGTACATCATAACGAAAATTGGGTTTCTGGTACATTTAAGGTAATTCATAAGGAACTTGGAGACCGTACAACAAATGGAGATATGTTAGGACTTGATGGTCCAACATCTTTAGCTTCTGCAGGATGGAACTGGCTACCTATTATAAGTGGTCGTAATAATGGTATTTGGAATCATGCCAAGTTTAGAGTTGGGCAAAATGTTTCAATTGAAGATCCTTGGGTATCTACTAAATTACCTTCAGAGGATCTTAAAGAAGCTGATTTAACAGTAAGTACAGAGCTTAAGAATCATTCTTCAAAGGATGTAAATGGAAAGCTAATAGCAAAGTTAGGTGGTAAAATAACTTTAGAAGTTCCTGTAACTATTCTTGCTAATCAAACCAAAACAGTTACGCTGGATAAATCAAAATATTCAAAACTTTCTGTAAAAAACCCAAGTATTTGGTGGCCAAATGGTTATGGCGAACAGCCACTTGAAAAACTTGATTTAGAGTTTATTGTTGATGGTAAAGTCTCTGATGCTAAAAGTATTAATTATGGTATTCGTGAATTAGAATATAAAGTAATAGATGGCGTATTATTTATTTATTGTAACAAAACAAGAATACTACTTCGAGGAGGAAATTGGGGCTTGCCTGAAGCCATGATGCGAATGGATGCAGATGGTTATGATTTACGTGTTAAGCTACATAAGGAAGCTAATTTTAATATGATTCGAAACTGGATTGGTATGACTAATCATAAGGAGTTTTATGAAGCATGTGATAAATATGGGGTTTTAATATTTGATGATTTTTGGTTAGCAAACCCTAAAAATGGTCCAAACCCAAATGACTTAAATATGTTTATGGAAAATGCTCGCGATAAAATTAAATGGGTGCGTAAACACCCTTCATTAGCTTTTTATTGCGGACGTAATGAAGGTCTTCCTTTAATAGAGTATGATGTTGCTTTGAAAAATGAAACAAATCTTTTAGATGGCACACGCCATTATGTTACGAATTCAGCAGATGGAACTTTAAGTGGTTTTGGTCCGTACGAAGTTAAATCTCCAGAATGGTATTTTAAAAATAGAGGAGGGACTTTTCATAGTGAACTTGGGATTATAGCTATTCCTGAGATAGAAAGTTTACGTAAAATGATGCCAGAAAAAGATTTATGGCCTATTAGTGATATGTGGGCAGTCCATAATTATCAAGAAGGGCGTTCTGAAAAGTATACTAAAACCTTAGATCAGCGTTACGGAAGCGCAACAAGTGCCGAAGACTATAGTAATAAAGCGCAATTGCTTAATTATGAAACTGGTAAAGCAATGTTTGAATGTCTGCAATCAAAACAAGGAAGTGGAATGATTTTATGGATGAGTCAATCGGCATGGCCATCTCTAATTTGTCAATTATATGATCATTACTTGGAATACACGGCATCGTATTTTGCTGTCAAAAAAGCGTCTTCAAATGTTCATGTTTTTTGGGATATTGAAATGAATGAAATACGTGTAGCTAATAATACCCGTGAAGAATTAAACAATGCAGAAGTTAAGGCAACCATATTTGATGATGCAGGAAACAGTATTTGGAGTGAAACAAAATCTATTAATTTGGCTTCTACTTCAGTAAAAACATCATTTCCATTAGTGCACACTCCTTCTGAAAAAGTACGCTTCTTAAAACTTGAGTTAAAACAAAAAGGAAAGGTTGTTAGTGATAATTTTTACTGGCTAGAAAATAGCGATAAAAACTGTTTAGATTTAAATGATTTGGAAATGGCAGATGTTGACTTAGATATAGTTGAGAGTGCTAAAGACAATTTTTATACGGCGAAAATTAAATTAACGAATAAGTCTGGTAACATTTCATTACTAAATAAAATCAAATTGAAAGATAAAAATAATGGAGAAAGTATTTTACCAGTATTCTTTGATGACGACTACGTGTCTTTACTTCCTAATGAGCAAAAAACTATCAATATTAAGGTAGATAAAAAGTATTTAAAAAATAAAGATGTTGAAATGCATTTGGAAGGTTGGAATACAAAAGTCTTAAAATTAGATATCAATAAATAGTAGAAACGTTTCTAAAATACAACTTTTAAAAGTCAAATAGGATTAATTAAATAACATTAAAATTATGAAACAAACCTTCCGCAGCAAGTTTTCAAAATGGATAGCCTTATTTCTTCCTGGTATATTTTTACTTGGTTTGAATATCGGTACCGGTAGTGTGACTACCATGGCTAAAGCAGGAGCTGAGTATGGGATGTCATTACTTTGGACAATTGTAGCCTCTTGTTTGACCACTTATTTTATGATTAATCTATATGGTAAATATACTTTGATTACAGGAGAAACAGCTTTGCAAGCCTTTAGAAAGCATATACACCCGGGTGTTGGAATATTTTTTATTGTTGCCTTAACAGTAGGTGTTTGCGGAAGTGTCATGGGGGTCATGGGAATTGTGGCCGATATTTGCTACGAGTGGTCTAAAGATGCCGTAGATGGAGGTATTTCTCCAATTTATTTTGCAGTCTCTTTTATTGCGATGGTGTATTTCATTTTTTGGAATGGGAAAACACAGTTTTTTGAAAGAGCATTAGCTGTAATCGTTGCCATCATGTCGGCAAGTTTTCTTCTTAACTTCTTTATAATGATGCCCCCACCAATAGATATAATTAAGGGGCTTATTCCTAACATTCCTGAAAATTTGTCAGGTAATAGAAGTCCGTTTTTAATAATAGCTTCTCTAGTAGGAACAACTGTTTTTTCAGGCTTATTTATTATTAGAACAACGTTAGTTAAAGAAGCTGGGTGGAAAATAACCGATTTGAAAAAACAACGTAACGATGCTCTTGTCTCTGTAATACTAATGTTTATTATTAGTGCTTCTATAATGGCTGCAGCGGCGGGTACACTGTATATCGAAGGAATTGGGTTAACTAATGCATCCCAAATGATTGGATTATTGGAGCCCTTAGCGGGAAGTTTTGCAACATCTGTATTTGCAATTGGAATAATCTCAGCAGGAGTTTCATCTCAATTCCCTAATATTTTAATGTTGCCTTGGTTAATATGTGACTATAATAATTCTGAGCGGAATATGACATTACCAAAATACAGAATAATGGTACTTTTAATTTCATTATTAGGTTTGGTAGTACCAATTTTTAATGCGCAACCCATATTTGTAATGGTTGTGTCTCAGGTTTTTAATGCCGTGATTTTGCCAGTTACAGTTTTAGGAATTTTGTATTTGAGTAATAGAGCAGATTTAATGGGAAATCATAAAAACAAACCCATAGAGAACGTTGTCTTAACCCTTATTTTATTGTTTTCAATATACACCGCTTTTGTAGGAATTACAGGGGTTATTCAACTTATAAACTAGAGTAATGGAAGATTTAAAAAAATTAGCATACCTACCTTTAAAACAAGTCAATAATAGAGTTTGGCGTACTTATGGAGGAGGCATTTTAATTGATAAATGGAAAAAGAATACACCTGAAAAAGATGGTAGTATGCCAGAAGAATGGATTATGTCTACCATTACAGCTAGAGGAAAAGGACGTCCAGAAAATGAAGGGCTTTCCATGTTGAATACACCTTTAGGTGTAAAATCACTTAAAGAACTGGTAGATTCTAATAAAGAACTTTTTTTAGGAAAGAAACTCTCTGAAAAATTTGGAACCACAGGGGTATTAATAAAGATGCTCGATTCGAATGAGCGATTAACGATTCAAGTGCACCCAGATAAAGCGTATGCTAAATCTATGCTCAATTCAAATTTCGGTAAAACTGAGTCATGGTATGTTTTAAACAACAGAGAAATAGATGGTGAAAAGAGTGTTGTTTATATGGGCTTTAAAAAAGGGGTTACTAAAGAACTTTGGAGGGAATACTTTATAAATCAAAATATTGAAGGGATGCTAAATTGCCTTCATAAAATTGAAGTAAACCCAGGTGATGCATTTATGATTTACGGGGGGGTACCTCATGCTATCGGAAGCGGTTGTTTCTTGATGGAAGTTCAAGAACCAACAGATTTTACTATGAGAGTTGAAAAAGTTACTCCAAAAGGATTGACTATTTCAGATGAATTAATTCATCAAGGCGTTGGTAATGATAAAATGTTGGAATGCTTCCATTACGATTGTTGCTCTTATGATGAGGCCTTGAGTCGTTGGAAGGTTAAGCCAAAGGTTCTTGATAATTCTGATATATATAATTTAAAAACAATATTTAATGAAACTCATACTAATTGCTTTGGTCTCAATGAGCTGGATTTAAATGGCGAGTATACCATAAAAGGTAATGGTGGGTTTTATGTAGCAGTTATTTACTCAGGAGAAGGGGTTATACTTTGTAATGGTAAGGAATATAATTTTATACAAGGCGATGAGATATTCTTATCAGCTGCAATAGATGAGGTTATATTTAAATCAAATATAGCCTCAAGAATTTTACTTTGTTATCCGCCAAATTAAGATGAAAATAAAATTATTCATAATATTTTTTTTAAGTCATGTGCTTTTTATAAATGCTCAAGAGTTTATATCTAAACGATTATCGGATACACAGATTTTTGAAATAATTGAAAAACATAGGCCGTCTAAGGGAGGAGAAGTTCCTGCCGATCTAAAATATAGATTAGGAGCGACTCATGTTAATGGGCAATATCATTTAACAGACAAACCTTTCATTATTGAAGGTGCTGAAAAAATGCAGGATTTGGGGTATGGTATCTTAAAACTATGGTTTTATAAAGCAGATGGGCAGGCGCATGGATACAAATACAATTCAGATTGGAATTTAACCAATACCATGACCTTAGAAGAATTAGCGAATCATAAATATTATGATGAGGTTTTTAATATGCCCTTTAAAGTTTTTGCTTTAAACATTAAAGACGGATTTCCAGGAGCATCTAAAGACAACCAAACGGAGAATCTAAAACGAGTAGAAAATGAGTTTTACGATTTAACAACTCACTTTCTTCGCAAATATAAGAATAGAGAAGTCACATTTATATTATCCAACTGGGAAGGTGATTGGATGTTACGTGGTGGTACAAGTGTTGCTAGCAAATGGGAAAAAGATTCAGTATCTCCTGATGCTCCAATAAGAATAAAAAACATGGTAGAATGGATTAAGGCTAGACAACAAGGGGTTAGCCGTGCTAGAAAGGATTATAGTAATTCTAAGTGTAAAGTTTTCAATGCAGTCGAGGTTAATAAGGTGTATGATGGAATTCTTTATAGGATGCCTACAATTACAACTAGTGTATTACCACATGTAGATGTGGATATGGTATCATGGTCCGCATATGATGGAAAATCTGTCGATGGTGTTAAAATGTATAAAGGTATAGATTATTTAAGACACTACATGAATCCTACTCCATATATGGAAGGTAAGAAAGTTGTGTTTATTGGAGAAATAAATGAACACGAAAATAGAAATAACAGAACAAAAGAATATGTTCAGAATTTTACAGATGTGATTATGGGGGTTTACCTAGCTCAAGACATTCCTTATATTTTTTATTGGGAACTGTATTCTAACGATACAAAATCTGGCATTAAAAGGCAAGATAGAGTTCTTAAGGCTGAAGAGCTAGCAGGAAATTGGTTAATTAGACCAGATGGTTCATTTGGTTGGGCTCAAGAATACTTTAATAATTTATTAGAAATATCAAAAAATTAATTTTAGAAATGAAAAAATATTTACTATTAATTGCCATCTCGTTACTCGTAATAAATACCACTGCACAATCCTTTAATTGGAGAGCCGATGCGGATGGAATTTATAGAGACAACGTGCCCTTTTTTCTAAATGGACAATCTTGGGCTAAGGCTACTCCTTTTACTGATGGTACAGGTGCAATTAACGAAATGTTGGTTAAGGAAAAGCTTTCTGAATTAAGTAGTATTGGAGTTAATACTTTACGAATTTATGGTAGCCCAGATGAAAGTAAATGGGAGAATTCATTTTTTGATAACTACGCCAATTTAATCAATTGGATAGAAGAATGGAATATTGCAAATCCTGACGGAGGAGATCCTAATAAGGCTATGTATTATATGGTGCAAATATCTCCTGAAGATAATTTATCTAATCTATCAGACGATTTACCTACAAATGATGCCGATTCTTTTGCAAGAGCTATTAGTGATGCTTCTCATCCTGGAAGTGTAGCAAGTCTAATTAATACAATTAATGCTGCTGCAGGTCCAGAAGGAAGCAAGTATTTGCTAGGCTATTTAATGTATCATGAGTTAAATGTTTCATCAAAATATTCGTCTTGGTACAATGCTATAGGGGCTCAAGGAATTGAAGATTTTATGAATGCGGCTGCAGAGGCTATTCATACAACCTATGCCCCTGGTAAGCTTGTGTCGCATACTGGAGATGCAAAAGATACTGGGAATGGAATATCGGTTAATTTGTATCAAGAAATCGAAAATTTAGATAATACCGATGGTAACGTATTTGAGAATTTCGATATGTTAGGATTCAATCTATACATCTCTACAGATGCAATGTTAAAAGAAAATAGTTATTATAAAAGAATTGTAAATCGTAGAGGATTTAGTGTTAACAGTAGCCGTGGTTGGTATGTTGGAGAAACAGGAGCTTCTTACGATAGAGATGCAGATCCAGGTAATGTTGCTGCTGCAAATTATGAAAACCATGAAGGTGGTGCCAATTTAGAAATCATGTGGTCTAAAACTAAATCATTAGGGAATCTAATAGGATTTATGCTTTTTACAGTGCAAGATAATGATACAGATTTACCAATTGATAGTTCAATAAAGCAAAGAGGACATTATGATTTCTACGGAGATAAGAAATTTTTATACTACATATATAAAGATATTCTTATCGATGAAATCTCTACAAATAATCGTTTTCACTCAACAGATGATCATGAGGTTGGAGTAACTATTGTCGAGGGAGGAAATGATTACACTATTACATTTCAATTTAAAAATAAGACCCTTTCGGATAAGGAGTTTTTCTGGTCAATATATGGCGATGCAGGTTCAGGCAGTCAACGGTTTTCAATACTAGAAGAAGAAAATTATTTAATATTAAATGCAGGAGACCAAATAACTGTGACAAAAATAGTAGTTAAATCTGGAAGTAATACTCTTTTTGCCGTAACGGCTTCTGTAATCGCAGAAAAAACACCAACAAATCAATACTTCTATGGAAGAGAGCATGTTTTTAGCGATGGGATTTCTACAGTTGCTGGATTAAATTTAAATGCAAGTAACTATTCATTATCAATCACAGATCTAACAATTAATAATAACTCTAATTTAAAATCAGGGTTGATTGTAGTTACAAGTAACAACGGAATGAAAATACCAGAAGGTTCTTGGGAAATTACACTTTATACGTTGACAGGTTCAAAAGTATTTAGTAAAAAACTTCATGATTTGGCCTTTATAAGGTGGGGAGAATTGATCCCAAATGGAAGAATGCAAACATTAATATATAGGTTAAAACGGTTGTAATCTATATCAAATTAACTATTAAACAAACTAAAACTATTAAACCATGAAAACAAATAAAAATTATTTTAAGCAAAATGGGGTCAGATTATTATTACTAAAAAAATTAGGGATCTGTTTTTTTATATCTGTAGCTCTTTCTTCTTGTAATGACGATAGTGCTGCCGACCCAAAAGCATCATTTTCTTATATAACAGACGACAATCGAGTCGTTACAATTGTTAATACCTCGACAGGTGCAGATCAATATTATTGGAGTTTTGGGGAAATTGGAGCTGAGATTTCGGAAGTAGAAAATCCAACGTACACTTATGCGTCAGATGGAACTTTTACAATTGCTTTGAGTGCTGTTGGTTCTGAAGGAGTAAACCAGATTACTCAAAATGTAACAGTTGAAGAAGTTATTCCTCCTGGAATTCCTATTCCAGAATATAAGTTAGTTACAGATAATCTGAATTCAAGTTTTGAAAACTTAACAAATCTAAACGATGCTGATACATTTACATGGGATTTTGGTGACGGTAATCAATCAAACGATGCTAGTCCAACTCATGACTATGCTGAAGCAGGTCGATATTTAGTAACATTTACAGCGGCAGGTCCACTCGGGGCGGCAGTGTTGTTAGATAGTGTGTTTGTGTCAAAAGAGCTTAAAATAAATAATGGTACTTGGGATGATGAAGCAGTAAAAGATGATAATAGAACTGCTTGGAGAAATACGAATTTGGAAGCGCTTGCCGATGCTTATTTTGGA
This sequence comes from Formosa sejongensis, assembly GCF_033447105.1. NCBI lineage: Bacteria > Pseudomonadati > Bacteroidota > Flavobacteriia > Flavobacteriales > Flavobacteriaceae > Formosa > Formosa sejongensis. Next base: position 71,346 of record NZ_JAWQUN010000008.1, on the reverse strand, counting down.
GATTCAGACTATTTTGCTAAAGCAACGAGTAGCAGTAATCATACTGTTGATGGAAGTTTTGCCGCCAATTTAACTACAAATAATACATCTACTAAGCCAAAGCGTTGGTTATACCAAGATATTATAGTTTCTCCAAATTCAACTTATACCATAACATTCTGGATGAAACAAACGCCTGATGCTAGTTGTGCAACTTATGTGGAAATTTATGAAGATCATTTTGATTTGCCTGAGTTTATCGGTGTTCCTGATAAAATAATTGCTACTCAGTCTTATAATGATTCTACTGGAAGTTCAACAGGGGATTGGATAGAACAAAGCATCACATTTGATACGGGTTCGAGTAGTGAAATAGTATTATTTATAACAAACGATTTTACGGCTTCAGAACAATCTTATTACGACGATATTTCAATCGTAAAAGATTAGATAATAAAAATTCCATTATTTAGGCATTAACCTGAAAAGTGGATATTCTTAAACTAACTATTAAACCTTTAAATACACTTTTTATGAAAACAAAACTATTTTTCACCTTATTACTGACCTCAATTATTTCTTTTGGACAAGATTTGTATGAATTGCCTCTTTATGAGGGTTTTGACTATTCAATTGGCTCAATGCTATTAGATTCAGATACATCAACTGGACAAGGCCCTTGGGTTGAAGATGATTATGGTAGTTCTAAAAACCCATCTGTGATTGCATCCCCATTTACTTCTTATTCGGGATTGCCTACATTTACAGGGAATGCTATTGAGATTATAGGAGGAACAAACGATCCTTTATTATATTTTAAACCAGTAACTGAGAATGATGGCGTAAATCTATATGCTTCTTGTATGATTAAAGTAACAGATATGAGTGCACTTTCAGGATTAGTGAAAGATTATTTCTTTGCATTATCGACAGACGGATTTGGTTACGGTGCGGCGCTTTATTTTGCGCCAGTTGATGCAACTACATATAATCTTGGTATAAATGAAAGTAATACTTCTAGTGAGGCTACAATTTATACTGGAGATACTTTTACAGAAAATGTGGATGAAATATTTGTAGTCATAAAATATGAGTTTAATGCGGATGGGAATTCAGTTGCTCATTTGTTTATTAACCCAACTATAAACGGAACTACAGAACCTGCTTCTACTGCAGACACAAGTTCTCTAAAGTTAGAAGATGAGTCTAATCGATCTGAATTTACACTTTTAAAGATAAATGCTAATTCTAATGCTAAAACACCAGGTATTACTATTGATGAAATTAGAATAGGAACCTCATGGGAAGATGTTACCAATGATCCTTCCTTAGGTTTAACGGAAAATCAAATATCAAATTTTAAAGTTTACCCCAACCCAGCAACTAATTATATTAATATTGAATCAAGTAATGAAAAAATTGAGTCAGTAGATATATATAATGTTTTGGGAGGACATATTTTGTCTGAAAAAGGTACTGATGTTAATCGATTGGATATATCATTTTTTTCTAAAGGTGTTTACTTTGTTAAGGTTAAAGGGCAAAAAAGCGGTAAGATTATTAAAAAAATAGTCGTTAATTAGTTTGGTTAGATTGTTTACCAATACCTTCCCCTCAAAATATTATCTTATATAAGAATTGAGGGGTTTGTATTTTAGTATTAATTACTTCGTCCGAGAAACCTTTTTTCGCATACAAGTGGCATAACGATGCCTAGTAACTTAACTTGTTATATTGTGGCTAATATTACATAGTTGTCTAATTTCTTTTAAACCTATATTAAATTGTTTAAGTACCTTATGTCTTCTTTTGTCTATTTGGTTTGGAGTAAAGTTTTTTATTCTACTATTGCATTTTTCATCAACTTGGAGTGTCTACCTTTGATGTGACGTTTTCTATGCGGTTATAAATTTTATATTTGACTTATGGCAAAAAAGTATGACAATGAATTTAAAGTTATGATAATCGAACTATTAAATTCTGGTATTAAAACCAAACAAGTTAGTGAGGATTATGGCTTAAGCCTTAGTATGGTTGGGCGTTGGAAACGCGAATACAAGTTAAAATCTGGAGATTTTTCAAAAAAGAAAGAAATATCTATTGAAGCTCAAGAACTTAAAGCACTAAAAAAAGAATTAAAGAATGTAACGATGGAACGTGACATCTTAAAAAAGGCGGTGAGCATCTTCTCCAAGAGCGACTTATAAGATATCAATTCATTTTAGAAAATGTTGATATGTATCCAGTTGAAAAGATGTGTAAGTCCATGAAAGTTAGTAAAAACGCTTACTATCATTGGTTAAAAAATAAAGATATTATAATATTAAAAACACCGACAACACATCTAAAAGAAAGGATTAAATTTATTTTTGAGCAAAGTAGAGAAATTTATGGTAGTTATAGGATTCAAAAAAAATTAGAACGAGAAGGCTTGATTTATTCCCGATCTTACATCGGACTACTGATGAAAGAAATGGGTTTAAGAAGTGTTTTAAAAAGAAAATTTGTAATTACAACAGACTCTAATCATAAATATTTAATTGCTGAAAATGAGTTAAATAGAGCGTTTTCTAGTCTTAAATTAGGAGAGAAATGGGTGTCTGATATCACTTATATTAGAGTTAATGATGATTGGAATTATTTAACAACCATCATATATCTTGCTGATAGAAAGGTTGTTGGATGGTCTTTAAGTGAAGATATGACTACTCAAAACACCGTAATGAAAGCTTGGATAGATGCTAGGAAAACAAGAAACATTAGTCATAGACTTATTTTTCATTCATATAGAGGTGTACAATATGCCTCAAACAAAATGACTAATCTTTGTAACTTTAATCTTAAAATAACCCAAAGTATGAGTAGAAAAGGTAATTGTTGGGACAATGCTGTAGCTGAAAGTTTTTTTAAAACAATCAAATACGAGTGGCTATATCGATTTAAATTCACGTCTTATAATCAATTATACAGCTCGATAGAAGACTCTATTCTTTGGTATAATAACGAAAGACTACATTCTAGTTTAGGATATCTCTCACCTCTAGAAATGGAAATAAAATTGAGAGGATTTATTAAAAAAGTAGCTTAATAAAATAGTCACAAATTTACTAGGTAGTCCAACTTTGACCGTCCTATCCAGCTAGGGCTTACAATAGTAAAAAAAACGGCTATGTAACTGATGCTGAATTGGAATTACTACAGGAATATCGCAAATCTTTTACAGAACCTTCAAAAATCACTTTTAACAAACTTGTTCAAATAAAGAATACCGTTGGTCGAGATAAGGTTCAGAATTAAAATTTTTTTATACATATTCCGCTACATTTCCTCTTTTTCGGCTTTAATTTATAAAGAATGAATCATAATTTATAAAGAAAGAATCATAGTTCATAGTGAAATCATCAAGCGTTAAGTAGTTCAGCCTTAATAATTTAGAATTAACGAAGCATGTTTATAACTGATTATTGTAATCTGTGCTTATGTCTGTCAAGCACAAACTAAAGTTGTGAATTCTAAAAAATTACAAACATATTTAACTAATAACCTTATGAAAAAATTATTACTCACTTTACTATTTGCATTCGGAATCTATGCGTTTGCTAATGCCCAATTTGTACACCCTGGACTTTCTCACAAAATATCCGATTTAGAACGGATGAAGTATCAGGTAAACGCTAAGTTAGATCCTTGGTATTCTACATATCAAGAAATGCAGTCCGACTCTAGATCTAGTTATAATTATACGGTTCAGGGAAATACATCTATTACCGAATATATATTTAAAAATGGAGCATTTGATGATGATAGTAGGGCAGCATATTACAATGCGCTACAATGGTATTTTACTGGAGATTCAAAGCATGCAGAGAAATCTATAGAAGCTATGATGGCTTGGACTGGACTAACAAAAGTAGAAGACCGCGCCTTGCATACTTCAGCGATTTACATTATGCTCGAGGCTGCCGAATTAATTAAAAACACCTATCCGGGGTGGTCAACTTCCGATATCGATACATTTAAAGCCATGTTGGTTTATCCAGGATATAGTAATACCGAGGTACCTGCTTCCCTTAGTGGTGAAAATGGTACTTGGTATTGGCGAGCATATAAGTTTGGAACTGGAGGATCTGCAGGAAACCAAGAAATAGCTGGTATTCGAGCTTGTATGGCTTTGGGAATATTTCTTGATAATGAAATTATGTATGATCGTGCATTTCGCTATGTAAGTGGTTTGCCTCATAATCCTGGGCCTCCAACGAGCACTACAGTAAAAGATGAATGGCCATACAGAGTTACCTATAATCGTAATTTTGAGAATGTTACCAATGAAGATTATCACTACGATGCTGCTTTAGAAAACTATATATGGGAGAGCGGACAATGTGAAGAGAGTTCACGAGATCAAGTACATACGTTTTTTGGAATTGGTTTATTATGTGCAACAGCAGAAATGGCATGGAACCAAGGCGATGACCTTTGGGGACATTTAAATTCTCGTTTATTATTAGGACTTGAGTTCACGCAACGTTATAATTTATCTTTTCGACAGTCTTATCCAGATCAAACAACACCGTGGGAACCTACAGCGGCTTCAGGTGAATTTATTCAAAGAATATCATCTAGCGGACTTACTAAATCTATAGCAATTAACCCTTATAACGATCAGAATTACGACCGATTAACAAGAGGAGAATTTTTAAATGAACACATGTGGGAATTACCAATAGCACACTATGTAGGTAGAGGTTTTAAAAATCCTGATACAGATGCAAAATGGATTGTTAGAACCCGAGATTACATTATAGCAGAAACTGGCGGGTATGAAAGTGCTCCAACTGGGCAGGCTTATTTAGGTTTTGGAGGATTAAGTTTCCGTCGTCCAGATGGTTGTTTTGGTGATCCAATTAGTGGCTATTCAGGTAATTTACCAACATTTGCTATGAACTCGTTGCCAATGATAATTGAAGCAGAAAACTTTGACTACTCCCCAGTAAGTGGAGAAGATAGAATCTATAGCGATGGTACAACAGGTAATTCTGGAGGTGCTTATCGTACAGATGAAAATGTTGACGTTGAAGAATGTACTGCAGGAGGTTATAATATTAAGGATATTGAATCTGGAGAGTATTTAATATATACGGTTAATGTTCCGTCATCTGGAATATATAATATTGCAATAAATTACTCAGGAATTAATGAAAGCGGAACCCTAAGTGTATCTTTCGATGGTCAAGACGTAACGGGAGCAGTGTCTTTACCTGCTACAGGTGGTGAGCAATCTTGGACAGATTTAAATATCGCTAGTGAAGTTAGCCTTACACAAGGGGTTCAGAGTATGAAAATTAGTGCTGGTGGAAGTAGTAATGCTTTCAACTTAAACGCTATAAGTATCGATCTGTCAGAAAAACTTACGCAGACATTAACATTTAATCCGCTTCCTGTTAGTGAGGTGGGAGACGCTAATCTTACTTTAACAGCAACTGCAAGTTCAGGGCTAAGTGTTTCTTTTGATAGTTCAGACACAAGTGTTGCCAGTGTTGTAAACGGAGAATTACAAATAAATGGAGTTGGAATAACTACAATAACTGCAACTCAAGACGGAAATGATTTATTTAATGCTGTGACTGTAAGTCAAGATTTTTATGTGAATACTGCAGGTTCTGGACTAATTGTACAGGCTGAAGATTTTACATCTAAATCAGGTTTAGGTACAGAAACAACCACAGATGAAGGTGGTGGTTTAAATGTAGGAAAAACTAATGTAGGTGATTATTTATTATATCAAGTTAATGTGCCGACTAGTGGCGTATACGTTGTAAGTTATAGAGTGGCAAGTCGATCTGATGGAGGAAGCTTAAGCTTACTTGTTGAAGATACTGAGGTAGATAATTTAACCTTTGCGGCTACCGGTGGATGGCAGGATTGGGAAACCGTTACTTCTGGTACAGAAATTAACTTAACAGCAGGTGTTAATACCATGAGACTTAATATAGATGCTCCGGGTTGGAATATTAACTGGTTTAAATTTAGTTTAAAAGATAATTCATTGTCCTTAGACGATATTTCAGATCAATCCATTAATATTACATTATATCCTAATCCTGTGACTGATGTACTTATTATTAGTAATGGTCAAAATTCTAATATGGAAATATTCAATATCCTAGGTAAAATGGTATTGAAAAGTAATTTGAAAAGTAGTACTGAATCGGTTGATCTAAGTCATCTGGAATCGGGTATTTATTTTGTGAGGTTAACACAAGAAAATACTGTTTTATCTAAAAAACTAATTAAAAAATAAAAGAATACAAGACTATTAAGCGTTCTTTTTATGATGAAAGGAAACCTAATATTTTAACCATTAATTTTTGTATTTTTTAAAATAGAACCCCCTTGCATATTATTATTTGCAGGGGGTTTACTTTTTTTTAAAGGATAATCGAGCCGCTTATTCAGTTCAGCCTTATCAAAAGTTTTAGTCTTATAAAGGCTACCAATTTAGATAAATACCATGGATGTTTAGCTTGCGCTTTTAACGCCTTTAGGATACTTCTCTTTCGTTTGATTCCCAGTCAGTTCAATGAGTTCATTTACTGTAATTAAATTTCAAAATCTATCACATTAGCAAATGTTACCAAAACAAAAGTGATCATAAAAGGTTCCATATAATCTTTATTAATTAGTAGTTTAAAATTCTAATAAAATCTATTTCGTTTTGATTACAAGGCAAAAATTAAACGATCTTAAACAATTCGATGAGATACAAGTTGTGTGGTCGTTACTTAATTTTCGATCTACAATTTTTGAATAATGTTGGTGGTTCTTAAATATTTGTAACTTAATATTTAACTCACACAGATTGAAGGTGTATAGGTTGTTTTTTTTTTAATTTAAAGAGCATATGCGTCAAGTATTTCAAACAAAATACTTGACAAATAATAAGTGTTTGTATATTTGTGAGGTATGAATATCTCAACTAAAATAGCAAATCAAGTAGAACAATTTCCTTTAGGGAAAACTTTTGGGTATAAAGACCTGGATATTACTAGAGACGAATATGTAACAGCAGCTAAAGTTCTAGAACGTTTACAGAAAAAGGGTGTTATAAAAAAAGTGGCTAATGGCAAGTTTTATAAACCTGAAAACACAGTTTTTGGAGAGCTTAAACCTAGTAGTACAGAAATATTAAAACCGTATCTTTTTAAGGATAATAAACGTGTTGCTTATATTACAGGTTTCGCTTTGTACAATAATATGGGGTTAACGACACAAGTACCTTCACAGTATAAAATAGCGAGTAGGGGGAGACGTATTTCTGTGCAAACCGGAAATATTAAAGCAACGCCGGCAAAAAGCTATGTAGAGGTAACCGATAAAAATTTTAAACAACTTGGTTTTTTGGATGTGATTAAAGACATTAATAAAATTCCAGATTTAAATTCTAAATCAAGTGTTATTATTTTAAGCAATATGCTAAAGGAGATGTCAGATATAGGATTAAAGGAAATTATAACATATGCATTGGCATATCCTCCAAGAGTTAGAGCGGTATTAGGCGCATTGCTTGAATACCTTGGTAAGACCAATGCTATAACACAACTTAAAAATAGTTTAAGTCCATTTTCTCAATATAAGACAGTAATTAGCAAAGAACTTGAAACGGCCAAAAATTGGAATTTAGTATGAAGCTACACGAAGATCATAACATTTTTAATGAAGTGATAAGGATTACCGCTCAACAATTAGGGATTGCAGAAATTCATATTGAAAAAAATATAGGGGTGATGTTGGCTTAATATAAACTAAACCTTAAATAAAAGCCTCTGCCTTACGTTCTTGTTCCAATCGTGAAATACCATATCTATTAGCAAATGTTTTCCATTGTGAAACAACAGCTCGAATTTTATCAATAATAATTTCTCCTTCCTCTTTTTCAATTCTAAAATAAGGAGCAACTTCTAAAGCCAAGTCAAGATCTAAGGTATTATCATCTTCAGAAATATTTAATTTTAAACCCATTCCTGTTTCTACAGGGTTTATATCGTATGCAGGAGATAATACCCATCCTTTTTTCGTCAATAAAAAACCATGGTTCCTTAGGTGGTCGTCTGTATTGGAAACACAAATACTTAAAACAATTCTTCGCCATAACTGTTTTAAGTCTTTTTCTGGATGCGCTCCATGTTTTGTGATAAAATCTACCAATTCTAGATAACTAGCTCCAGAAGATGCATCTGTGCCATCTGTATAGCCTAATAATGTCATTGCAGATGCGAAATGGATTCTTTTACCTGTATTAGTTCTATCGAAACGCTTAGTTAAAAATGTATGTTGATTACTGCTAAATTTTTCGGCTTTAGAATCTGCCATGTCAATACCAGATTGAATAGCTAATTGATACGTTACCATTTCCCAAGCACCAATATCGTCACCATCATTTTTACTCGGAAATTTAGCAATCCATAAATTTCCTTTGTTATCTAAAACACTTGCTTTTGGTCTTGCTCCTCCTAAAGAAGAACCAGGTGAAACCAACATTTGTAACCACTTTAAATAATCAGGATCGTCTAAACTATCATCATCTTCCAATCGCAAGCTTATTTGCTCTAATTCCCTAATTGACGTCCAAGGTGGACTTGCTAATTCTTTATTGTCATTTAAAAAAGAACCTTCTTTATCCAATTTAAAACGTAAAGCACCCATTCTATGTTCATCAAAAACACCTAATAGAAAATCTGTTTCAAATAATTTATCCGTTTTTCTTTCTTCTTTCCTAGCAAGTGCAGCTTCTCTTCTTTTCATTAGCACTCTACCCCAACGGTCTGGAGAGGAATCCAAAAATAATCCAAAATTAGATTTCTCGTCATTCAAATATTGTATGCCTTCAAACAAGCCTAGATCTGGATCTAATTGATATGCATAATCAGATTGTAACCAATCTTTATGGTAAGCGAAGGAAAAGATTTCTTTTCCTCTTAAAGTCTCTGAATATAATTCGCCAACCAATACAGCTGAACCTAATTCTGCCCAGTCCGCATAAACATATATAGTCCTTTTCATTTTTAGTTTCTTTTTGGAGCACGTTCTTTAGTTGTTAATCCAATATCTTGAAGTTTTCTCCCTAGAACATCATCTTTAGCAATATTTAAAATATCTTTTTCTAAACCGAGCACATTTAAAACTTTAATGTAAATACCTATACTAACAGAACTTTTCCCTTTCTCAATAGAGTATAGGGTTCTTCTGCTAGTGCCTGCGCGCTCTGCAACTTGATCTGCACTTAATTTCCGTCTAAGACGGGCTAATTTTATTTGTTCGCCCATTTCTTCCAATAGGCGCTCTAGTTTCGGTAATAATATTGAATTAGTTTTAGACATAACGGGTAGTATATTACACAAATGTACATAATTTGAGTAATATAATGCTTGTTAAAAATTTATTACTAAAATTAATTTATGCCGATAAACATTAAGAACCCTCTGAATTTTATATAGATACACATTAATTTAGGAGGTTAAAAGTAAATCACAAGCTTCGTCCACTTCAAAATCTTCAAAACTTTTTAAGTATGCTTTTGTAGTACTTAATTCTTGATGTCCTAAACTGGCACTAATAACTTCATCTGAAACACCTTTTTTTCGCATACAAGTGGCATAACTATGTCTAGCAACATAACTAGTGATGTTGTGGCTAATATCGCATAATTGTCTAATTTCTTTTAAGCTGGTATTAAATTGTTTAAGTACCTTATGTTTTCTGTTATCTATTTGGCTTGGAGTTAGGTTTTCTTTTAGTAAAATAGGAAACACATATTGTGTTGAGGGGTTACTGTTTTTATAGTAAGTTAAGATGTCTTTTATGGGATCTATTATTTTAATTGAAAAATTATAGTTTGTTTTTGATCGGGTGTAGTAAATGCGTTCTTTAGAAATATTGTCCCATTTTAATTTCATCATGTCTGTAAAGTTCATCCCTCTAGTGTAGAAACTAAAAATGAAATAGTTTCTAGCATTTAGTAAATGTGGATTGGTAGAATAGTCGAATGTTTCAATTATAGTAATGTCTGTCATCCCAAGGGCTCTTTTTATGCTAGACCCTTTAAGTTTTGATATTTTATAAATCTTGAACGGGTAATTGGCTTCTTTTATAAGATCTCGATTAATAGCTAAATTATAAATGGCTCTAATTGTTCTCATTTTCACTCCAATTCCACCACTAGTACCACCTCTTTTTCTTAAATGGACTTCATATCGGTATAGATAATCGGCATTTAAGGCTTCAAAAGCTAAAGTGGAGCCTTTATTAAATTTTTTTAATGAGTTAGATGTTTCTTTATTCACCTTCGAGGTGCCAATTCGGCCACTATCTACCATTTCTTTTATAATGGTGTCAAAAAAAACAAAAACGTCATTTTGGAGTGGGTTTGAGAATAATCTCAATTCTTTTTCAAGGGCACTAAAACTGAAATCTTTGTCGTCAATCTCAAAATTATTAATGATTTTGAGTACCTTACTTTTGAATTTATTAAGGACTCTATTGTTTTGAGTACTATTTTCATGTTTTGAATTGAATTCGCCAGTTTTGTTATTCCATTCTTTTATGGTCGAATTAAATGGTGTTCGAAAATGTTTGGATTTTCGTAAATGAGTGACTCTTAAATAAATTGGAAATTTATTTGAATGAAGTTTAGTTTTTCTTAAAACGATTTTAATTGAAGGCATAGCAAAGAAAGTTTAAGTACAACATTAGTACAACAAATGAGGGGTTAAAAGTAAATCAAATAAATATAAATGAAAATATTTTTAACATAAAGTATTGATAATCAGTATTTAAAACAGCAAATGAAAATTTAAGAAACCAAAAGAATTCTAAATAATTGGGACTCATAATCAGGTGGTCCCTGGTTCGAGCCCAGGTGGGACCACTTCAATAATGGCAAGCCTTTCGAGAAATCGAGAGGCTTTTTTTATGATCACAGGTCAAACATTTCTAGATATTAAATTTTACTTTTTTGTAGTTTTGATTTATGAGTTGTACAGCAGAAAATCCTTTAGCATTTTTTGATTGGTATCTAGAAACTGAAATTTATAAAGACCTTAAAGAATTTTATACTAATATTTCTGAAGAGCACTACTTTAATAATATTGATAAAACAGATAAGGTTAATCGTACTATTAGAGTGCTTAATATTTATGATTTAGGTGAAGGAGATTCTGAGTATATTACATTTTCTTTTGAAGGTTCTGTTAAATCTATACTACTGGAAGAGGTTAAGCGATCAGAAGCATTAGTTGAACTAGGTTTTCAAGAACGTTTTCTGATGTTAAAGAAGTTAATGCGTATGCTGATTTTCTAAGAATAAAATTTAATAGCTTTAATAGTAATACAGCATATAAAGATTTTCCTTTTTTTGTCTACTTATTTTAATCAGCTAGAAAGTTTAGTGAACCAGTATTCGAAACAACTTACAAATTACTCATCTACTCTGTTATCATTTTATTTCGATATGTTATTTACAAATAATATTGAGAAGGTTAAAAGTTCCTTTATAGGGAATACTACTTTGCAAAAAAAACAATTTAGACACCTCTTTTAAATTTATTTTCATAAAATCAGTCTTCCCTTATTTTTATTTCTCTGCATATTTCCTAAACCCTCTGATACTTTGAAAAATAAAGGCACCTAAAACAATTCTATGTAGCAAATGGATCGGACAGTCAAAAAAAGGAAATAATCTATTGTTTTTGTATATGGCTTCAGTAACCAGCACAGAGAATGTGATGAAATCTTGAGGATGATTATGGGAGTATTCATCTTCGTATTTACATGTGTAATCACCTTCGTTTGTTTCGGTTAGGATTTCTAAAAAAAGCGCATTATTACAAAATATCTTGGACACAACGTCAAAGTTTCCATTGTCCATTCCGCTCCTGCTGAAATGCGCATGAACTCCATGTTCAACTCCAGCTTCAAAAGTTAAGTATGCTTAATTCTAGTTTCAAATCTACAATTTCAAAGCAAGCAACATAGCCGTTTTTAGGATATATAATTCTAAATTAAAGGATGATTTTAATAAATAAAATTCAAACAATAAACATCTTAAAATGAGAAGGATAAATACAGAAGTTAAAATCTAGTAGTAGTTTAAAAAAGGTTAATGGTTTTTCATATTTTGGATCGGAAGAAAGAGAGGGGTAAGAGGGTAACCCGCTGCGCGAAGTTAGGAAGTCTCTCTTTGGTTAAAACTACTTGTAAATCAGTAGTTTGTGTGTTTTTTTGAGATTTTTGTTTATTACAAATTTCAATGTTTTTCACGTAAAATGTCTCTGAGCCCAGTAAAATCAACACTAAATTCCCGGAAAAATGGATAAAGGACACGAAAAAGAACGATTTATTAGCTTGAGTATAAAAAACTCAGTAGCTAAAAAAATTAACTATTTTTAAAACGGAAAAATTATGTGGTATAATTACTCTTCACCTTCTTTCCAAATGTAAATCTCATCAAGACTTAACTTCATTTCTAGATATAATTGTATAATTATATCTTTATATAAAACTTATTACCGCCTTCCATTCCCTTAAGAAATGAAATAAATTGTACACAGATAACAACAAAAAAAATACATTTTATTAGGCGTGTATTTTAATTTAAAATATATATTTGTACACGGATAACAACTAATAAAATGAAATTAAAAGAAATCACATCTATATCTTCAGGGGTAAATGGACGTAGAAATCCGCAAGGAGAAATCTACTACTTAGGGGCTAGTGATTTTACAGAAACTCACACTATCGACCCATTTATCGAACCTGCTTTGATGCCATCTTCAAAGTTCGGAAAACATTTTTTAAAGAAAGGCGATGTCATCGTTTTAGCAAAGGGACATCACGGCTTTATTGCTCACAATATAATAGATGATTCAAAATCTATGGTTGCATCTTCTGTCTTTATGGTGTTAAAAAATGTAGTAAACGCTGTAACTCCGCAATATATTGCTTGGTATATTAATCTAAAAAGCACACAAAAAGAGTTGCGTGGTTATAGTCGTGGTACTGCATTACCTGCCATTAACCGAACAATACTTGGTGATTTAGATATAAAAATACCACCTTTAAGTATTCAAAAAAATATTGTAGCTATAGATGAACTCAAAAAACGAGAATCAAAATTATTGAAAGAATTAGATTGTTTAAAAACCACTCAATTAGAATTATTATTATTATTAAATAAAATTTAGAAATTATGAACAATAAAATTAAATCAGTAGACATTAATAGAATCATTTGGCAAGCCTGTGACACTTTTAGAGGAGTTATAGATCCTAGTCAATACAAAGACTACATTTTAGTCATGTTATTTTTAAAATATGTGTCAGACACCTACACCGAAAAGTATGAAGCATATCTTGAAAAATACGATAATAATATCGAAAGAGCTCAACGTGCAATGGCATCCGAGCGTTTTATAGTGCCAGAACATAGCCACTTTAATTCTTTATACACTAAACGTAACGAATCTAATATAGGCGAATTAATAGATATTGCTTTAGAAGATTTACAAGAAGCAAATCGCGAAAAACTAACAAGTAGTGATGGCGCAGGGATTTTTAGAAACATCAGTTTTAATAGCAGTAATCTTGGAGATAAAAAAGATAAAAGTGCAAGACTAAAAAATCTACTAACAGACTTTAATAAGCTAGACTTAAAGCCATCGTCTTTAGAAGGGCAAGACGTATTGGGAGACACTTACGAGTTCTTAATCTCAAACTTTGCGAGCGATGCAGGTAAAAAAGCAGGTGAATTCTACACACCTAAGGAAGTTTCTACTCTATTAGCACGTTTAACTAAATCTAAGTCTGGTGCACGTATTTACGATCCAACTTGTGGTTCAGCATCATTATTAATTAAAGCAGGTCAGCAAGTAGGTGATAATAACTTTTCTTTATACGGACAAGAAGCCAACGGAAGCACTTGGGCATTAGCTGTAATGAATATGTTCTTACATGGCTTCGACAATGCCTCAATACGCTGGGGAGATACGTTGCGTAATCCTAAGCATACTGAGGGTGATAACCTTATGAAGTTTGACACCGTGGTAGCAAATCCTCCATTTTCACTTGACAAATGGGGACAAGAGGAAGCGGAAGAAGATAAATATAATCGTTTTAATAGAGGTGTTCCCCCTAAAAGCAAAGGCGACTGGGCATTTATTAGTCACATGATAGAGAGTGCCTACGAAGACACAGGAATGGTGGGCGTAGTAGTGCCACACGGTGTATTGTTTAGAGGTAGTGCAGAAGGACGTATCCGTAAACGTGTCATAGAAGATAATTTATTAGATGCCGTTATAGGTTTGCCTGCAAATTTATTTTTTGGTACTGGTATTCCTGCAGCGATTCTAATTTTCAATAAAGGAAAAGACAAACGTACAGAAACCTTATTTATAGATGCTAGCCAAGGATACGAAAGCGGTAAAAACCAAAATGTATTAGGACCAAAACACATTTCTGATATCGTTGAAACTTACCTTGAATTTCGCGAAAAAAAAGCAAATCCAGGTGTACTGAAAGAGAAATATAGTTATGTCTCTACATTATCCGAAATGGAAGAAAATGAATACAACCTTAACATACCTAGATATGTAGATACTTTTGAGGAAGAAGAAGAAATTAGTATTAGCGAAGTGCAAAATGAGATTTCTAAAATAGAAAGCGAATTGGTAGATGTGCAACAGAAAATGCAAGAGTATCTAAAAGAATTAAGTTTATAGTTTATGGAAGAACAAAATAACATCATTATTTACACAGCCGATGATGGTAAAGTATCTATAGCATTATTTGAAAGAGATGGTAGTGTTTGGTTAAATCAAAATCAATTAGCTCAACTTTTTGTCACCTCTAAGCAGAATATTAGCCTGCATATAAATAACATATTGTCAGACAATGAATTAAGTGCTAATTCAGTTGTCAAGGAATACTTGACAACTGCCGTAGATGGTAAAGATTACAATATTACATTTTATACCTTAGAAATGATTCTTGCCATTGGCTATCGTGTACGTAGCAAACGTGGCGTACAATTTAGACAATGGGCAACCAGAAACCTTGCAGACTATATGCGTAAAGGTTTTATTATGGATGACGAGCGTCTTAAAAATCCTGATGGTCGTGCTGATTATTTTGATGAATTATTAGCACGCATTAGAGACATACGTGGCTCTGAAAAACGCTTCTACCAAAAAGTACGCGACCTGTTTAGTTTAAGTAGCGACTATGATGCTACCGATAAGGCGACCCAAATGTACTTTGCCGAAGCACAAAACAAACTACTATTTGCAGTAACAAAAAAAACAGCTGCAGAAATGATTGTAGCCCGTGCCGACGCCAAAAAATTAAATATGGGACTCACTAACTGGAAAGGCAGCGTGGTGCGAAAGCAAGACATAGCAATCGCTAAAAATTATCTTACCGCCGATGAGCTAGATAGTTTAAACAGATTAGTCGTTATCTTTTTAGAGCAAGCAGAGTTACGAGTTAAAAACCAAAAAGATCTAACTATGAATTACTGGCAAGGTAATTTAGATAAATTAATAGCTTTTAATGAGTTTCCTGTACTTAAAACATCGGGGAGCATAAGTAAAACCATTATGGAGAAAAAGGTGAAAGCACATTATATGGCTTTCGATAAACTCCGTAAAACAGAAGCTGCACAAGAAGCAGACAGGCAAGATTTAGAAGATTTAAAAGCGCTTGCAGAGCAAATTAAAACCAAAAAACAATAATGGAGCTACAAGCAATAGAAAATAAAAAAGGTTTTAAAGAAACCAAGTTGGGTTGGATTCCTGAGGATTGGAACGTAGTAAATCTTAGTAAAATTGGAACCTTCAAAAAAGGAAAAGGAATTTCAAAGTCTGAAATTAAAAAAGAAGGACTTCAATGTATTAGATACGGTGAGCTGTATACGTATTATGATAACACTTTTAAAGAAACAGTTTCTTTTATAGATAAAGAAACAAGTAGAAAAAGTAAGCTTCTAGCTTATGGAGATGTGCTAATTACTTGTTCAGGTGAAGATCGGTATGAAATCGGTAAGGCAGTGGCTTTTATTGGATCAAAGGAAACATATGCAGGTGGAGACTTAATGATTTACAATTCGAATAAATTAAATAGCCCATATTTAGCTGCTTTTTTAAATTCATCAATGGCAATAAAACAGAAGATAGCTTTAGCGCAGGGATATTCAGTAGTACATATATATTCATCGCAAATATCTGAGTTGAATATTCCGATGCCACCACTACTAGAACAAACAGCAATAGCAAATTGCCTAAGCACTTGGGACATTGCAATTACAAAACTAAACAATTTAATAAAAGCAAAACAACAGCTTAAAAAAGCTCTAATGCAACACTTGTTAAGTGGCAAAAAACGCTTGCCTGGGTTTAGTGAGGAGTGGGAAGAAAAACGTATTGAAGAATTTGCTGATGAATACAGTCAGAAAAATGAAACCAATGATGACATTGAAGTCTTATCCTGCACTAAATATGATGGACTAGTGCCTTCATTAGAGTATTTCGGGAGGCAAGTTTTTGGAGATGATTTATCAAAATACAAAGTAGTCCCTCGCAATTACTTTGCTTATGCTACAAATCACATAGAAGAAGGTTCTATTGGTTATCAAGATTTTAATGAGTGCGGCTTAGTCAGCCCTATGTATACTGTTTTTAAAACTAATGAAACCATAGATGATATTTACTTATTCAAAGTACTTAAATCACATAAACTAATCCATGAATACAACCGTAGAATGGAAGGCTCTATTGATCGTCGTGGAGGTCTTAGATGGAAAAATTTTAGAGGTATTAAGCTAAATATACCACCTCTAAAAGAACAAACCGCAATAGCTCAAGTTCTAAACACAGCAGATCAAGAAATAAACCTCTTAATTAACCAACGAAACCAATTGCAATTGCAAAAAAAAGGATTAATGCAGCAATTACTAACTGGTAAAAAAAGATTGAAAATATAATTAAAATACACTAAGGAAATTAAATTTATGGAAAGCAATTACGAATACAATATATATATTGACGAGAGCTGCCATTTAGAAAATGACAAGCAGCCCTTAATGTGTATTGGTTACATGAAAAAGATTATGTCGTAATCATAAGAGAAATAACCGATGCTTTACAATTGGTAACTGCTTTTAAAGTAGATAGTATAGAAGTAAATAGATATAAGAAGTGGTACTATGAATACGAAAATTAAAGGCAAAAAAAAACCTCACTTCGTAAGTGAGGAACGTATCTTTAGGCAATACGAACGATGCAACAAGTGCTAAGCCAAGTCCTGTACCCTTTGGGTAATGACATTGCAAAAGTAATTAAATTTTACTTGTAAACAAAATATCAACAAGCACATCACTCCTGTTATAGTGGTTTTGCAAACAATAAAACTATGGATACACCTTCGTTTAAAGAAGATCATATTTCACAAATACCTGCACTGCAGTTATTAATTAATATGGGCTACAACTACCTAAATCAAGAAGAAGCTTTAAGTGCTAGAAGCAATAAAACATCAAGTATTTTATTAGAAGGTATTTTACGTTCTCAATTACACAAAATTAATAAAGCACGTGTCTCTTCAGGTAAATCGGTTCCATTTACAGATAATAATATTGAAAATGCAATTATTGCATTAAGAGATATTCCTATGGTAGATGGCTATATGGTAACTAGCGAAAAATTATACGAGCTTCTTACGCTAGGCGTTTCATTGGATCAAAGCATTGAAGGCGATCGTAAAAGTTTTGATTTACATTATGTAGACTGGAAGAATCCTGAGAATAACATATTTCACGTAACAGAAGAGTTTAGCGTACTTCGCTCAGGGTTAAAAGAACAGTATCGAACAGATATAGTCCTTTTCGTAAATGGTATTCCACTTTGTGTTATAGAGTGCAAAAGACCAGATATGAAAGAACCTATAACTCAGGCAATTTCTCAGAATTTACGTAATCAGAAAGAAGATGGTATTCGACCTCTTTATGCAATGGCACAATTGGTAATGTCTATAACTGTAAATGAAGGCAGCTATGCTACCACAGGCACACCAGAAAAGTTTTGGGCTCAATGGCAGGAGGATTTTAAAAAACCAAATGCAGTAATAGACAAAGCAAAAGAAGATCATTATTATCAAAGTTTGTCTAAACTAAAAAACACGCCTATTCCAGATTCAATTAAGCAACGTTTATTTACGGATCGCTTTTATTATGTGAGAACATATTTTGACGCTTTAGAAGAAGAAGAAATAAAAGCAACACCACAAGATGAATATTTATACAATCTATGCCGTAAAGAACGCTTGCTAGACCTTATATATAATTTCACTTTATATGATAACGGAGCAAAGAAAATAGCGAGATACCAACAGTTTTTTGCCATTAAAAAAGCAATGAGGCAGATTGTAAAAGGAAACAAAGACGACCAACGCACAGGAGGAGTTGTTTGGCATACTCAAGGAAGTGGAAAATCTTTAACAATGGTAATGCTCGCACAGGCTATTGCTATGGAATCGAGTATTATAAACCCTAAATTAATTTTGGTTACAGACCGAACAGATTTAGACACCCAAATTACAGGGACGTTTAGAAAATGCGGTATGGATGTAGACAATGCTAAAACGGGTTCGCAATTAATAGAATTACTACATACAGAAAGTGATGCAGTAGTTACTACCATTATTAATAAATTTGAAACAGCCGTAAAGAAAATTAAAACACCTCTAACTAGTAATAATATATTTGTATTAGTAGATGAAGGGCACCGTACTCAACACGGAACGTTTAATATTGAAATGCAAAAAACACTACCAAATGCTTGCTTCATTGCATTTACAGGAAC
Organism: Formosa sejongensis; assembly: GCF_033447105.1. Taxonomy (NCBI): domain Bacteria; kingdom Pseudomonadati; phylum Bacteroidota; class Flavobacteriia; order Flavobacteriales; family Flavobacteriaceae; genus Formosa; species Formosa sejongensis. The sequence continues at coordinate 52,460 of NZ_JAWQUN010000008.1, read as the reverse complement.
ACCATTATTTAAAAAAGATAAAAGCACACTATCAAAATTCGGAACACTTATAGACAGTTACACTGTAGATCAGGCTGTAAAAGATAAAGCTGTAGTACCGCTATTATATGAAGGACGACACGCATTACAAGATGTAAATGCCACCCCTTTAGATAATTTTTTCAATATGGTATCAGAGCCATTAAGCGATTACGAAAAGGCAGATCTAAAAAAGAAGTTCTCAAGAGCTAATCAACTTAATATTGCTGATCAAAAAATTCTTGCAATTGCTTGGGATATCACTAAGCATTATGAGAAGAATTTTCAAAATACTAAATTCAAAGGTCAAATTGTTTGCCAATCTAAAGCAGCAGCGGTTAAGTATAAAAACTATTTAGACGAAATAGGACGTGTAACATCGGCACTTGTAATTTCTCCACCAGATGAACGAGAAGGAGAAGATTCGGCTTATGGCAAGACAGACGATTTAGTGAAGATATTTTGGCATAAAATGATGGATGAGCACGGTTCTCCAAATAAATATCAAAAGAATATTGTAAACCGTTTTAAAAACGATGATGACCCCGAGTTAATTATAGTTGTAGATAAACTCCTTACAGGTTTTGATGCTCCCAATAACACTGTTCTGTATTTAACGAGAAAATTAATAGGACATACTTTACTACAAGCAATTGCTCGTGTAAATAGAGTAAGTCCAGATAAAGATTTCGGATATATAATAGATTATTATGGCGTTTTAGAAGAATTGGATAAAGCATTAAAAACCTACTCTACTTTTGGAGATTTTGATGAGGAACAATTAGAAGGCACGCTTACAAATATTAGCGAAGAAGTAGATCAATTACCACAAATACACAGTGACCTTTGGAAACTATTCTCTCCTGTTACTAATAAGAAAGATGCTGAAGGATACCAACAACTATTAAGAGACGAAGCGTTACGAAACAAGTTTTACGACCAATTAGCAAAATATGCACGTATTTTAAAACTAGCCTTATCATCAATTGTTTTTCATAAAGAAACCGAAGAGAAACGAATTTCCAAATACAAGGAAGATTTATCTTTCTTTATGAAACTTCGCTCTGCGGTAGCATCTAGATATTCTGACAAGATAGATTACAAAAAATACGACGGTCAAATACAGAAGCTTATAGATACTCATATACCGACTTCAGGTGTAGTAACACTTACAGATCTAGTAAATATTTTCGATAGAGATGCTTTTGAAGAAGAAATAGAAAAGGCAACAGGAAAAGCCGCTAAGGCAGATATGATTGCTTCAAGAACATCAAAACACATCTCTGAGAAAATGGATGAAGATCCAGCTTTTTACAAACGCTTTTCTCAACTTATTGAAAAAACAATAGAAGATTATTTACAAGGTAGGATTGATGAAACGGTTTATTTACAAAGAATTAAAGAAGCAAAAGACGCTGTTTTAAGCAGAACTGACTCGAATATACCTGCATCTCTCGAAGATAAAGAAGTAGCAAGAGCATTTTTCGGAATAGGTATTGAGGAATTTAGCGGAATATCTGAAGATAAAGAGATGGTATTATTAATAGCAGAAGAACTTGCATTAAAATCCGACAGTATTATTTTAGAATTAAAGCAAGTAGACTGGTCTAAAAGCGTTGATATACCAAAAAAGATGGTGTTCTTAATTGGTGATTTTATAATAGATGAAATTCGAGATAAATACGATCTCAAATTGAGCTTTCAAGAGATTGATAAAATTGCTGAACGTATTGTGGAAGTAGCGAAAATTAGATGCAAATAATGGAACGTTCACTAAAATATGGTCCTGAAGAGATCGTTTACACTTTGTACTTTCGAGAGAGAAAGACATTAGGAATTACGGTAAATCCAGACAGAACAACAGAGGTTAATGCTCCAATAGGTAGTAGTATAAAGAAAATAGAAGAAAAAATACATAAAAGAGCAGCTTGGATTTTAAAGCAACAAGATCATTTTTTATCTTTTGAACCTAGAGAAACGGCACGAAAATTTGTTTCAGGAGAATCTCATTTATACCTAGGAAGACAATATCAACTGCAACTTATAACTAGTAATGAAGAAAAAGTTAAACATATAGGAGGAAAAATTGAAGTAAGAACAATTAATTCCAGCAAAGCAGAAAAATTATTAGAAGCCTGGTATTTAGAAAAGGCAGAAACTTGGTTTCATAATATTGCAGAACCTTTAATAAATCACTTTAAAAAATATCGAGTAGAACCCAACAAGTTGGAAATAAGAAAAATGCAAAATCGTTGGGGGTCTTGTTCAACAAAAGGAAGAATATTATTAAATCCAGAACTTATAAAAGCGCCTAAGGCTTGCATAGAATATGTTATTACACATGAACTCTGCCACTTAGTGCATAGAGACCATACAAATGCTTTTTTCGAACTACAACAAAAAGAATTTCCAGAATGGAAGAAATGGAAAAATAAATTGGAAGTTTTATTGGCTTAATTATGCCTTCCCTAAATTATACGAATTGCTTTTGGATCTGCAATAGAAACCTAGACGATTAGTCGAATGGCTATGTGGCTTGTTTGAGTCTAAATATTTCTGTTTCTAAAAAGAAATGTCTTCATTTAATATTGAGCCAATTCTCTGTCCCCCCGAAGAGGAATAATTCAGCTTCGGATCTTAATTTGTACTTATGTATATAAAACCAATAGCGTCCTAAACGATTAGTCTCTTTTTCAAAAAAGATATAACGACGTTGACATTATAGAATTACTTGTACTGAGGGGATACTTTTTCTATGTAAGTTGAATTTTGTTTTTTTGTTGGCCTATCGAAAATTTATAGTAAAATTTGAAGAGAAAGTATCGTAAAATTTAAACCTGCCTGCCGGTAGGCAGGTTTGAGCTAAACGAATGTATCTACTTATCTGAATTTCAGTTGCGAGTTCTTTAAATTTAGATGGTGAACGAAAAATTTAGATAAAAGTTCGTAAGCCTAGATTTTTTTGGCTTGGTTTATCCAGAGCGAAGCCGAAGGATCTTTTTATCAATGAAAAAAATGAGCATTTAATATTATTTAGGACACGATTGATATAAAACCTATTCTGATTCTAAAGATTTAATAAAGGATTCTGTTAGAGTGTTATCTCAATAATTTCCCTTGCCTCTCATAGATTATTTGACTATACCTTTATAATTTTTAATAATAGAAGTGAGTTTTTCGCTTTTTTCTACCTTGATAGTCTACTTGTTGTCTATCTTTTAATGCTGTGGTATGGCTACCATCCAAATCACTACTTGATCCGGTCTATACTTGATTTATTATTCTTTAGGAGTTGTATCCATCAGGATTTCCAAACATCTTCTTTACACCATTTACGATAGTGCTCAAAAATGGTTTTATAATGTGATTTTTTGTCACTAAACAAACTTTCAATGGGTAAATATTCCCATTGAGCACCTGTCTTTAGCTTGTATAGAATAGCGTTAACTGTTTCTTATAAAGGTGCTTTTGGCTTAAAACCTCTTTTTGTTGCTGGTAAATATGGAACTATATTTAATTCTTTAATATCTTTGCTCAGTACTTGGTACAGTGGGTTGTGATTTTATGTTTCGCAACACAAATATCTGCAACCCTTTTATTTTTCTTTAAAGAAAGTCAAGATAACTTCAGTAACAACTTACAGGAAATCAAACTTTTTAGTTTCTTAATTTTATTTCTTTAACAAACGTAAAACCTACTATAAGCAGTTTAGAATTAGGAAAACTTAAAAAAAAACTTGAAATTTGCAGCGTGAAAACAGCAACACTTTTTTTAGCATTATTCTTGCTTCTTAAACCTCTAATCCCATTAGTGGAATATGCTGCGTTTTATGATTACATTAAAAACGAGCTTTGTGAAAACAAAGAAATAGTTGAAATGAAGTGTAATGGAAAATGTTATTTAGCTAAAGAAGTGGCTAAAGTTTCAGATACACCTGAGTCTGGAAACGATAAAAAACAAGTTTCTTTTGAAACACTAGTCGTTTTTTATCAGAACATAACAGAGAACACTTTTACATCATTCGTTTTTCACATAAACAAAACAAATATTTCTTCAGAATATAATAGGTCTTATACTTATCTAGATAAAGACTCTGTTTTTCACCCACCAAAAGTTTAATCCTGTCCGTTTTTTTAAAGTATTCTATTGATGTTTTTTATCAATAGTTGATTGAGTACGTTCAATTCTGAATGTGCCATCTGTATGCCTTTAAAAAAACTCAAAAATCAATTTTTCGTATTAACACAATAGGATCACCTATAATGTAATCGCGTGTTTTAAATTTTTAAAACATTGTGTTTTACGTTATGTGATGCTGTGTTTACAAAGATTTCAATCAGACAATCTCTAGGTTTACCTATGGGAAATTCTTAAGAAAATAATATCGACGTGGCTGCGAAAAGTATCGGGTATGCGAAGATTAAACAGGCATTAAACCTATGAAGTTTTCAAACTTTCTTGTCATTGCACTATGTATTGTAGTTGCATCTTGTACAATAGAAAAAACCGATTATGAGGCTGAAATAGCTACAGAAACAACAGAATATTTCGATTTCGAAGTGGTTACTTCTGTAACTTATGATGGCTATACTATTAACATAGAAGCCTTAAACGGTACGCTTTATAAAGGGTATAACGAAATTCATCTTACAATTAGTGATTCTCAAACAGAAGAGCCTTTAGAGTATTTAGATGTATCTTTTTTACCTATAGTAATAGATGTTAATGGTAATAAAACCTCTTGTCCGCATAGTTATAATTTAGACTATAATGCAGCAGAAGGCTATTATTCAGGCTACACTGTTTTTACAAGCGAAAGTGATACTACAGTAAGCTGGCAGGCATATATTGATTTTCAGATTAACTCTCAATCGTACGCTATTAATCAAACTATTACCATTGAAGAACAATCTAATATGAATCTAAATATGACTGCCTTTACTGCTAGTGATAACGAGCAATATTTTATTGCGTTAGTGTCTCCGCAAAGTCCAGGTATTTCAGAAAACGATTTGGTTGCAGGGATTTACAAATACAATAAGCCAGAGCAGCCTGCGGGAACGTTTCCTGATTTGTCACAGTATTCATACGCAATTGTTAAGGGTTATACCTTGTTGTTAGATCCAAGAATGCCTGAACCTTCTATGGGGAATCATTCGTCTCCAAACAATCAAAATTTAACGCAGCAAAGCGATAGTTTATATCACGGTGTGGTGAATTATACGATGACTGGAAATTGGACATTGAATTTCATTTTTCAGAATGAAGATGGACAAACGCTAAAAGGGGCAGAGGTTTCTACAGATTTTACACCAGGAATTGAAGGTGCGAAAAGTGATCTTTTTATAGACATTTTATTCTAGAGTATGAAAAGAATAACACTCGCCATACTATTCCTGGGAACATTTGCAAGTGCTCAAACTATACCGGTTAAAACCGATAGTTTGGATGTGGTCTTGGATGAGGTTTTAATTATTGCGGCTAAAAAATCTAAAATTGAAACGGATATGAAAATGGCTGTTTCTGTTGATGAATTTCTAGCATCTTCCGATAATATAAGCTTTATAAAAAGAGGCGCTTATGCTTGGGAACCGCTACTTAATAATATGAGTACGGAGCGTTCTATGGTTACTATTGATGGGATGCATGTGTTCGGAGCGTGTACAGATAAAATGGATCCAGTTACGTCTTATGTCGAAAGTAATAATCTTTCAGATATCGATATTAAATCGGGACAGGAGGGAAGTATGCATGGTGCGACTGTGGCAGGAAGTATTGATTTGAAACGTAAAAGTACTGCGTTTGGACTCGGTCAGGTCTGGAATGGGGCCTATCAAGCGGGTTATGAGTTTAATAATAATCAGTTTTTTAACCTCGGAAATGTATCGTATTCAAGCGATAAATTGGTTGCCGATGCGAGTTTGTCGTATCGTAAAGCAGGAAATTATACCGATGGAAATAATGATGAGGTTGAGAATTCGCAATTCGAAAAATTCAACACCTCATTAGGATTGGCCTATAAAACAAGTGACTTGTCTTCTATGCGTGTCGATGCTATTTTTGATGAAGCTAGAGATGTGGGATATCCTGCGCTACCAATGGACTTGTCGCTTTCTAGAGCACTGATTACATCTGTCGGGTACAAGCAGTTTTTTGAAGATAAACTCTTAAAGGTTTGGGACACTAAAGTGTATTACAACGCTATCGAGCACTATATGGATGATACGACACGACCAGAAAATTTAGTACATATGGATATGCCTGGTTGGAGTACGACTTATGGTTTGCTGTCTAATGTAAATTTGAAAAAAGGAAATTATGCTGCAGAAATTCAGTTAAATGCTTATGATAATTTATCTATTGCAGAGATGCGTATGTATCCTCAAGATCGAAGTGAAACGACAATGTTTGCTTACAGTTGGCCTTGGGTAACGACGCGTTATGCTGGCTTGTCGATGAGTAATACATGGGATATTTCTGAACGTAGTCTGATAAGTTTTGGAGCAACTTTGGGTGTGAATTACAATTATTCAAAATATATAGAATTCAATTGGATTTTTCATCCGGGAGCACCTCAGGAAAAGACACGGTTTTTGCCAAATTTATACGCGAGCTACCAGTTTAATACTGGTGGATTTGATGCATCTATTGGAGGAGGTTACGGACATAGAGCACCTTCTGTATCTGAAGGATACGGCTATTATATCTATAACAGTTTCGATAGATACGATTACATTGGAAATCCTGATTTAGAGAATGAAATTTCTTATGAAGCCAACGCAAGTGCAGGTTTTAAAAATGAAAAGGGAGGAATTCAGGCACAGGTAAACTATTTCTATATTCAGAATTACATCATCGGGAGAATTTTAAGTCAGGGTAGTCCAATGAATTATCAGTCGGTTGGAGTTAAAGGCTATACCTCTTTGGAGTATGCTACTTTGTTCAACTTTTCATTGAATGCGAACTATTCCATTTTAAATAATTTACACTGGGATGGTACAATAACGTATGCTCGTGGCTTGGATGATGATAAAAATAATTTACCGTTTATCCGACCATTTAGTTATCAAACGTCCTTGCATTATTCGTATAAAAACTTTGGATTTTTAACGTCGATAAATGGCGATTTAGAACAGGTTAATTATAGTCCAGAATATGGGGAAGATGAAACGCCGTCGTATACCAATTGGAATGTGTCTGCAGATTACAGCTTTTACATTAAAAATCACAAAACAGTTGTTCAAGTAGGGGCAGAAAATGTATTTAATACGTTCTATACCACCTATGCAGATTGGGGAAATATCCCAAGAATGGGACGTAATATATTTACGTCGTTAAAAATAAATTTATAAACATGGATGCAAAAAATTGTAATCTATACTAAAACACTCGTCAGCCAGAACAAGTTTCAGCATGACGACAAATCAAAATAATATTAAAAAAATAATAATAATCAATTAAGTCTAAACCAATGAAAAATTTAAAAAAGTACCTTTTATTAGCCGTTATAGGAGTATCACTAGCAGCGTGTAGTGAAGATGATGTCCCTGTTGCAAACAATGTAACCTTAGAATTTAACAATACATTTTCAGGAACTCCAATTGTTCTTGGCGAAACAGAAAATATTTCAGCAGAAGGACAGGTTCATCAATTTAATGAATTAAAATATGTAATAAGTAATATCCGTCTTGTAAAGGCCGATGGAACGGAAATTCCTTATCATGTAAGCGATTTAGATAATGGAGCAACTATTGTCGATCAATCAAAATCAGAAACATTACAATATGTTTTAAGTGATATTCCAACTGCAGAATACAGCCAAATTAAATTTGGATTGGGAGTAGAATCTGCTTTAAACACTTTAGATCAAGTGAGATTTCCAGATTTTTATGCTAAAGCTGGAGCAAACGATACAGAAATGCATTGGGAATGGGGAACAGGATATCGTTTTACTAAAATTGAAGGTTTTTACGATACCGATAATAAAGAATTGTCTTTTCATTCTGGCAGTACAGTTGAGGGAACAGTGGATGATGAAAGCACTTATGTGCCAGGTTTTGATGGGTATAGAGATATTACATTAAATCTTCCTTCACATGCTGTTGTAGGCGAAAATGCACCTAAAATTAATATCGAAGCAGATTTTAATACTTTTTTAAGCGGAGAAAGTAACAAAGTAACTTTAGTCTCAACTTCAGATATTACTAATAATGCAACTCCAAGTGCCCATACATCTACAGAAATGTCAAAGTTTGTCGATAATATTGGAGGTAATGGAACAACAGATACTACAGGAATGTTCTCTATTATGAACGTAGAAAACTAAACAAAATTTCAGAGCCGGTTTTGATATGAAATCAGATCGGCTCTTTTAATCAAACAATACCAATTTAACATGAAACAAATAATCAGAGCAGTCTTTGTATTACTCGTGTTCACATCGTGTAGTCAAGATGATTCCGAGCTTGTTTCTAATAACAATCCGGAAATTACATTAGATATTCCATCTGGTTTTCCGGAGTTAAATAATTCAGTATATACTAATATTCCTACACTATACGGTGTGGAATTGGGAAAGAAATTATTTAACGAAAAAAAATTGAGTATCGATAATTCTATATCATGCTCGAGTTGTCATATACAAAGCAATGCCTTTGCAGACCATAATACAAAAGGGATTGGTGTAGGGGCCAGAATAGGACTTCGCAATCCGCCACCAATACAAAATATGGCTTTTATGCGGGCTTATAATTGGGATGGAAATAAGAGTAGATTAGAAGATCAGGTTTTGGTGCCTATCATCACCCATGTAGAAATGGATTCTTCAATTCTAGAAGTCATGGCTAAACTTGAAGCCGATGGGTCCTACACAGAATTATTTAATAAAGCTTTTAATGGGGATGGTATTACTGCTAATGGGATTTACAATAGTATCGCCCAATTTGAATATACACTGATTTCAGCCAATAGTAAATACGATAGAGTGAAACAAGATACGAGTGAAACGTTTACAACAAACGAAGCAGCCGGTTATCAAGTATTTCAAGACAAATGTATAAGTTGTCACAGCACGGAATTATTTACCGATCAGAGTTTTAGAAATATCGGATTTCCTTTAAATCCAGACCATGAAGAAGCAGGACGCGCACGTGTTACTGGTTTGCTAGAAGATTATATGCGTTTTCGAGTGCCATCGTTACGTAATATAGAATATACAGCTCCTTATGGAAGCTTTGGACAGTTTTCGACTTTAAAATCGGTTTTAGATTACCTAGATAGTGGTGTTTTAGAAACCGATAATTTAGATCCTATTCTTAAGGATAATAACAATAGAATTCCGCTATCAGAAGTAGAAAAAAGTAATCTTATTGCCTTTATGAAAACCTTGAGTGATGGTGAGTTTGTTGGGCAGTAATCCAAAATTACGACTAATAAATTAGGACGTATTTTGCTAAAAAAACATTCTAAATAAATTCTCTATTCTCATTAAAATCTTCATTTGGAATAGGATGTACAGCGTAAACGACATAGATTTGATAAAAGTGAACACCGTAAAGTAAGTACTCAAAACTAATCGTGTCCTAAATAATATTATATGTTCATTTTTTTCATTGATAAAAAGATCCTTCGACTTCGCTCTGGATAAACCAAGCCAAAAAAATCTAGGCTTACGAACTTTTATCTAAATTTTTCGTTCACTATCTAAATTTAAAGAACTCGCTACTAAAGATCAATAATATAGAAACATACGTTTAGCTCAAACAGCTTTAAATTTCGCGATACTTTCTCTTCAAATTTTACGATAAATTTTCGATAGGCCAACCAAAAAAACAAAATTCAACTTATGTAGAAAAAGTACCTCCCTCAGCGCAAGTAATTTAATAAAGTCAGCACCGGTCAATCTTTTTTAAAAAAGAGATTAATCGTTTAGGACGCTATTGACTCAAAACCTGTGTTTACGATTTTTATTTAATCTGTTGTAAGATGTACTATACCTGATTTTTTCAATAATTAATGAAATATTTATAACTAGATTTTCTGGTTGTCGCTTATTCAAAATTGTTATTCTTCTCATTTTAAATTACAATATCTTTTATAATAACATTTGCAAAAGCATGATATATGTTTAAATGAATTCCATAACCCTTGATTTGAAATGAATTTTAGTTATTTTTTTAAGGGATTTAAGAGTAGTAAGGGACTGGTCTCAGTATGAAACAAAATATTAATTTGAAATAATAATTATTAAATTGTTGATTTATTGTTAAAATTTTATTAATTTCAGTAATACCTAAACCTACTTACTGTTATTATTATGAAATATTCATTTTTTTTCATATTACCCTTTTTCTATTGTTTCGAGAGTAATACTACATCTACAGAATATGATTCTATGTTTTATAACATAGCGATTAACGTTTCTTCTAAAAATCCTTTAAAGGCTGTTCGTGTAGCAGATTCCTTATTTATACATGCAGAAAACTCAAAACAAGAAATGAAGTCATTACTATTGATGGCTATGGTTTTAGAGAAACAAGAAAGAAGAGTAGAGGCAATTACCTTTGCGTTACGCTCCTTGAAAATTGCTCAAGAGGAAGAAGATTACAATTCGCAGGCTAATACTTACAGGTTTTTATCTAGACAATACAGAAGTATAGGATTTATAGATAAAGGGAAGTTTTTTAATCAAAAAGGACTTGATGTTAGCACTCAAATTAAAGATCAAGCACTTGCCATTAAATTTAAAACGGTATCCAATTTAGAATTTGTAGAATACGAAATCGAAAATAAAAATTACGGACAAGCAATAGAATGGTTAAAATTGGCTGCTTTAAAATTAGAGAAAGAGAGAGATGGGCAAGTAAAGTATTTTAATTTGGCAAACTGTGAAGAACAGTTGGGAAGAACTTATATGGCAATGGGTGAAAAAGATAAAGCACTTGTTCATTATTCTAAAGCTAATTTTTATATAAATAAATCAGAATCTGGAGAATCTTTATGTGCAGCTTCAATTTATAATGGTTTAATAAACATCTATTTAGATTCTGGAAAAACAGACAGCGTAGCTATTTACTTAAAAAAAAACTTGATTATTGCTGAAAAAGGAAGTAATAACATAGTGAAAGAATTAGTTTATAAAAGTGCTACTGAATATTACAAACAACTTCAGGTTATGGATAGTTTTAATTTGTATGTGTCTAAATACGAATTAATTAATTCTGAAAATGTAATCAAGAAAAGGAGTATGGTAAACAGTGCTCATAATAAACTTAACGAAATTCCTGATTGCGAACCCAAAGATTCATTTAACATTATGGCTACCATGCTTTTTTGTGTTTTACCTTCTTTAGGAGTTTACTATAAAAGAAAAACGTTTTTACCTTATTTAGAGCATAAAATTTATAGTAATAAAAACAAACCTACTACTATTAAGTTTACTGAAAAAACAGAAAAAGAACTTTTACTAAAACTAAAAGAGTTTGAAGAATCGAAAGCATACTTAGATGTAAATATGTCGTTTCCTAAATTGGTAGGGAAACTAAATACGAATATAAAATATCTTAGACAGATGCTTAAAGCTCATAAAAGTTCAGATTATAACACATATATAAACGAGTTAAGAATATCTTATATTGTTGAAAAATTAAAGACTAATGAAGATTATTTAAATTACAAAATAAGTTTTTTAGCAGATGAATGTGGTTTTTCCTCTCACAGCAAATTTTCAACTAATTTTAAGAGATTCACAAATCAATCTCCTTCAGTTTTTATTAATTCTTTAAAAAATAAAAGTGCTTAACGGCATTCTTAAAAAGGGATGGTTATCTAATCACATTTAAATGTATATACTTAACGGAGTCATTTTACTTTCAAATCCTATTTTAAATTTAAAATAGGATTTGAACTTTTAGAACTGGAAGTCGGGATGCATTTTCTAGCCTATACTGTTCCAGTTATTCCTTCCTATCTATGCGTATAGTGATAAAACAGGTTTCATTTATATTTAGTGTTTTCTCCAAAAACTTCCATTTTATACCGATAGCTAACCTTTTGTAAGGTTTCTTGTCAGTTTAACACGTATTCATATTCCACTTTAAGAAATAAGATTATCCAAATTTATGTCTGTTTTCCACTGCAATAGGCATCACAGCTTTGGATCTATAAACAAGGTGTGTCTTTAAGTGTTTAGATTAAAAAACAGTCCATTAATAATGTTCTGAAAAAATAATAGCTAAGCAAAATTTAAAGATTATTTAGTTGGAAATAACCTTTAAAGGGAATGTGCTTAAATATTTCAGTGTATTAAGTAAAGTGTAAATTATCTCTGTTTAGATTCTATTTATATTTTATATTATTTGTGCTGTATTGTAAAATTTCAGGTTTATTCTTTACATCTGTTTTGGATGTCTCTTCATATGTATTAGGTAATAAGTCCATACCTCAAGTTTCTTCTTAAATATCAAACTTTTGATATTGTAATCAACTTTTAAACACGCATTTACAGCAGATAAAATATTTTGGTAATCCGTGTAAATACATTTAAATCAGTGTTTTAGTTTTGGAGTCCTATCTGTATTCGGGAAAATGGGTAAACAAGGGTTTTTTAACACAGGTATTATCTATTACATTAGTTTTAGAGTTGATTATTAAGAAATTCTAATATTATCTAATTGTTTTTTGATAATATTTTAATCTTAATCAAGCTCATAATTCATTTAGGCTACATGTTAAAAAAATCCAGATTTATGAAAAAACTTTTACTATTATTAATTGTATTCACGGCTAATCTTACCTATTCTCAAGTAGGTATTGGTACAGATATGCCTAATTCGTCTGCTCAACTAGAAATCGTATCTAGTAATAGAGGTGTATTAATACCACAAGTACCACTAACAAGTGTTACAGATGAAACTACTATTTCCGCAGGAAATATTGAAAGTCTATTGGTGTATAATACTAATACAGCAACAGATATAACTCCAGGTTACTATTATTGGTATCAAGGAAGTTGGAACAAGTTATTAGCAAAAAAGGATTTGCAGGGTAATATTGTTTTTTGGGATGTCGTAAATAATCAGTTTACTTATATCGATGAAAATGGTGACGTGCAAATTATTAATAATGATAACTTAGAAACGATTACAACTCTTGTTGATAATGGAGATGGGACTATAACTTATTTTAATGAAAATAATGATGAAGTTACTATAGACTTAACACAAGGATCATCAGGTGAAGATGGAGCAAATGGTATAGATGGTGTTGGAATTTCGAGCACAACAGATAATGGCGACGGTACATTCACGATTGTTTATACAGATGGATCAACTTTTACAACTTCAGATTTTACAGGACCACAAGGTGCTCAAGGAGTTGCAGGAGCTCAGGGTCCTGAAGGCGCCGTTGGAGCAACAGGTGTTGGGATATCTTCAACAGTAAATAATGGCGATGGTACTTTTACGATAACATATACAGATGGATCAACTTTTGTTACTTCAGATTTTAATGGAACAGCTGGAGTTGACGGGATCAATGGAACAAATGGTACAGATGGTGTTGGAATTGCCTCAACAGTAAATAATGGCGATGGTACTTTTACGATAACATATACAGATGGTTCTACTTTTGTCACTTCAGATTTTAACGGAACAGCTGGAGTTGACGGAACAAATGGAGAATCAGCATATCAAGAATGGTTAGATGCTGGAAACACAGGATCAGAGCAAGACTTTTTAGATTCATTAGTAGGAGCCCAAGGTATAGCAGGAACCGATGGAGTTGACGGTACTAACGGAACAAATGGAGAAACACCAACTATTGGAACAAATGGAAATTGGTTTATCGGAACTACAGATACCGGAATTGTTGCTGAAGGACAAAATGGAACTGATGGAGAATCAGCATACGCAATTGCAGTAGACGAAGGTTATACAGGAACAGAAACAGAATGGTTAGCTTCATTAAATGGAACAGATGGTTCAAATGGAGAAACTCCAACTATTGGCTCAAATGGCAATTGGTTTATCGGAACTACAGATACAGGAGTTGTTGCTGAAGGATCAAACGGAACAAATGGAGAATCAGCATATCAAGAATGGTTAGATGCTGGAAACACAGGATCAGAACAAGACTTTTTGGATTCATTAGTAGGAGCTCAAGGTATGGCAGGAACCGATGGAGTTAATGGTACCAACGGAACAGATGGTTCAAATGGTGTAACACCAACTATCGGAACAAATGGAAATTGGTTTATCGGAACTACAGATACCGGAATTGTAGCTGAAGGACAAAATGGAACTGATGGAGAATCAGCCTACGAAATCGCAGTAGATGGTGGATTTACAGGAACAGAAACAGAATGGTTAGCTTCCTTAAACGGGACTGATGGTTCAAATGGAGAAACACCAACTATTGGAACAAATGGAAATTGGTTTATCGGCACTACAGACACAGGAATTGTAGCTGAAGGACAAAATGGAACTGATGGAGAATCAGCATACGCAATTGCAATAGATGGTGGATTTACAGGAACAGAAACAGAATGGTTAGCTTCTTTAAACGGAACAGATGGTTCAAATGGAGAAACGCCAACTATTGGAACAAATGGAAATTGGTTTATCGGAAGTACAGATACAGGAGTTGTTGCTGAAGGATCAAACGGAACAAATGGAGAATCAGCATATCAAGAATGGTTAGATGCTGGAAACACAGGATCAGAGCAAGACTTTTTGGATTCATTAGTAGGAGCTCAAGGTATAGCAGGAACAGATGGAGTTGACGGTACTAACGGAACAAATGGAGAAACACCAACTATTGGAACAAATGGCAATTGGTTTATCGGAACTACAGATACCGGAGTTGTAGCTGAAGGACAAGATGGAACTGACGGAGATTCAGCCTACGAAATCGCTGTAGATGGTGGATTTACAGGAACAGAAACAGAATGGTTAGCTTCCTTAAACGGAGCAGACGGAACAAATGGAGAATCAGCATATCAAGAATGGTTAGATGCTGGAAACACAGGATCAGAGCAAGACTTTTTAGATTCATTAGTAGGAGCTCAAGGTATAGCAGGAACCGATGGAGTTGATGGTACCAACGGAACAGACGGATCAAATGGTGTAACACCAACTATTGGAACAAATGGAAATTGGTTTATCGGAACTACAGATACAGGAGTTGTAGCTGAAGGACTAGATGGAACTGATGGAGATTCAGCTTACGAAATTGCAGTAGATGGTGGATTTACAGGAACAGAAACAGAATGGATCGCTTCATTAAATGGTTCTAACGGAACAGACGGAACAAATGGAGAAACACCAACCATTGGAACAAATGGAAATTGGTTTATCGGAACTACAGACACAGGAGTTGTAGCTGAAGGACAAAATGGAACTGATGGAGTTGATGGCGCACAGGGTATACAAGGAATTCAAGGTGTCCAAGGAGCAGTTGGTCCTCAGGGAGAACCAGGAGTTGCAGGAACTAACGGAAGTGATGGAGCAACAGGTGTTGTAGATCCTAAAGATTTAACTGCAGGAGATGCTTCTATCACAGTAACGAATGGAATAGATGCTACGCTAGTAGATTCTAATGTAAAAGTAACCGACGGAGGTATTACTACGATCAAATTAGCAGACAATGCTGTTACTACTCTAAAAATTAATGCTGGTGCTGTTACTGCACCTAAATTAGATGCGGGTACAAGTACAGACGAAACTCGTGTAGGTGTTGCCGATGTTAATGGAGATGTAACTTACCAAGATCTAGATGTCTTAATTGATGAGCCTTGGAGAAATACAGATGATTCTGCAGCTACAAATAGCTCAACAGATATTAATTTTATGGGTGGTAATGTTGGTTTAGGTATTTTATCACCAAGCAACTTATTACACGTTAAACCAGAGACCGCAACTGAAGATCCTGTTAGGTTTGAAGGTTTACAATCAAGTACAGATAGTGCAGATAAAATAGTACTTGCAACTGCAGATGGTGTTCTAAAAACAGTAGACGGAACAGTAAGTCAATTAAAATCGTTTTTAAGTTATAAGGTGTCAAGTTTTAACATATTAAGTGTTTCTGTAACTATTGGTGGCAATAATTATAAAGCAATAGGTTTTCCAGCATCAGGAGAGGAATTTGATGAGAATGATGAATATAATACGGCTACAGGAGAGTTTACAGCCAAACAAGCAGGAATATATAATATTAATATACAAGCTAATAATAATGGACTTGTCTCTGCTGCACAATTTGGAGTGGGCATATTTAAAACCCCTGCAGGAAGCAGTTCTTCAGAACTTATGGCATCCGACACCTATTTAAGTGTGAATGTTAATCTTGCTATAACATCTTTAGATGTTTCTCCTCCTACACGATCTGCTCAAGCTTTGGTAAAACTCGAAGCAGGCGATATGATTCAATTTGGAGTTGTTACTCCTTTAGCTGCAGATGTATTAGCTGGCTACTCAGCTCAGTTTTCGATATATCAAGTAAAATAATATAGATAAATAATCTATAAAGAGAATGGGGTTATTTTTTGCCCATTTAATAAACAAATAAAAAGATATGAAAAAACAATACATACAGCTATTCTCTTTTCTATGTTTCCCTTTACTGACTTTAGCTCAGACTGTTAATGAAGGTATGCTTTACGTTGGTGAGGGTACGGCGTTTTCTACCGTAGAACGCTTTGATAACTTGTCTTCAGGGGCGTTTTACAATGATGGTGAGACTTTTATATATAGTCATTTTAACAACGATGGTGTTTTAGATTTTTATGAAAATACTGGAGTTACTAATTTTATGGGTACAGCGAATCAGAATGTTAGTGGTACACAAATAAGCTACTTATATAATGTACTTTTTAATAATAGTAGTAATCTAAATCCTTTTCATTTATCAGGAGAAATAAACATTAGCGGAACTACTGATTTTTATGATGGTATTGTAGACAATGATAATTATGGTGGGCAAATCACATTTAATACCAACGGTAGTCATGTTAATACATCAGATAATAGCCATGTAGATGGTTCTGTGAATAAGTTTGGTGATCTTGAGTTTACCTTCCCAATTGGGGATGGTGGGTATTATCGATTTGCAGGAATTTCTGCTCCTGGAGAATCATCGGCTTTGTTTGATGGTAAGTTTTACTTTGAAAACTCAAACAACCTCCATTCACATGTGTTAAAAGAAGTCGCTATTGAAGAGATTGATAATGCAGAATATTGGATTATTAATAAAGTTAATAACAATTCTGAAAATGGTTTAATTACACTGTCGTGGCGAGATGTAACCACACCTTCTTCAATGATTGAAGCTGCACAACAAGATGCATTAACGATTGTGCGTTGGGATGAAACGACAAATATGTGGGTAGACGAAGGCGGTGTTATAAACACAGGTGATCAGACTATTACCACATCTGCAAATAATTATGGCGTTTTTACTCTTGGCCGTCTTAACTCAGATCTAGATTTGCCTTGCGAACTGATTGTTTACAATTATGTAACGCCAAATGGCGATGGAAAAAACGATTATTTTATTATAGAACAGTCTTACACTAATTGTGCTAGAAACCTAAACGTTCAAGTTTATAACCGCTGGGGAGTTAAGGTTTTCGAAACCGATGATTATGGTGAAAAGGGAAATGTTTTTAATGGACATTCATCAGGGCGGTTAACCATTAAAGATTCCGACGTGCTACCTGCGAGTACGTACTACTATATTGCCAATTATCAATATGGTAGTGAGGCAGAAAATAAGTCTCATAAACAAGCAGGTTTTTTATACTTAAGCGATAACTAATATGAATCAAATTCGGATGACTTCAAAAAAAACAAATCTATTTATTCTAGTGGTATTTGTGAGTATGTTTTTTATGGTTCCAACTATAGAAGCACAACAAGACTCGCAGTACACTCAATATATGTATAATACCCTTTCTATTAACCCTGCATATGCTGGATCTCGCGGTTCTTTAAGTATGCTAGGATTGTATAGAAACCAATGGGTAGGATTAGATGGTGCACCAGAAACACTTAATTTTTCGGCAAATTCTCCTATAGGAGTTAAGCGTGTTGGTTTAGGTGTGGGCTTTATAAGTGATAAATTAGGACCGTCTTCAGAAAGTTTACTTTCAATAGATTTTTCCTATACTATAGAACTAGCAAACGATTTAAAATTAGCTCTTGGTGCAAAAGCGGGTTTTTCTCTATGGAGTTTAGATCCTAATAAATTAAATATTTATGATCAGAGTGATTATCCTGTAAATCAAGAAAATTTTAGTGCTCCTATTATTGGAGCAGGTTTGTATCTGTACTCAGAAAAATGGTATGTAGGATTATCTACTCCTAATTTTTTACAGACAACGCATTACGACGATGTTCAGGTGTCTACATTTACAGAAAAAACACATATCTATTTAATCGGAGGATACGTTTTTGATGTGAATAGAGATTTAAAATTAAAACCAGCAGTATTAGCAAAAGCTGTTGTTGGTGCTCCAGTAGCGATCGATGTTTCTTTAAATGCGCTAATATATGAGAAATTTACACTTGGGCTTGGATACCGGTTAGATGCTACTATTAGTGGATTGTTAGGGTTTCAAATAACCAACAATATAATGATAGGATATTCTTACGATTATGATACAACAGAATTAGGTAATTATAACAGTGGGTCTCATGAATTATTTTTGCGATTTGAATTAGGTACAAGACGAAGATCAATAGTAAATCCGAGATTCTTTTAAAAAACAGATTAATGAAAAATAAAATAATCATTTATAGTTTCTTCTTGTTATGGTTCAGCTTTGTGAGTATTCCACGAGTTCATGGTCAAGAGAAAAAGTTAATCCAGGCCAATGAGGATTACGAGCAATTAGATTATGTAAATGCTCAAAAAATCTATTTAGCAGTAGCAAAAAAAGGATACGAGTCTGAAGAGCTTTACACTAAATTAGCCAATAGTTATTATTTTAATGCCCAATACGATCAGGCTGTAAAATGGTATGATAATCTGTTTAAGATTGTCGAAAAACCACAAGACAACATTATTTATCTGCGTTATTCTCAGGCATTAAAAGCATTAGGACAGGCAAAGAAATCTATGGAATATTACGATGTGTTTGTGCTTCAAAATAATTTGAATACAAACCAGTTGTTAGCCAAGGATTATTTAGAACTAATTCAGGATAATTCTGGTAGATATGACTTAGAGACTATTGAAAAAATTTACGATGAAGATAAGATTTCGTTCGGGTATGTAAAGGTTGCAGATACGCTTTATTATGCATCTACAAACGATTCAAAAAGTTTCTTAAACAAAAGGAGTGCCTGGGATGGACTTAGTTTCTTGTCTTTGTATGAAATCGAATTGAATTCGGTAAATCAGGCTGCTAGTAGCCCGAAAATGCTAAAAGGAAAGTTGAAAAGTAAATTTCATGAATCTTCTCCCGTTTTTACGGCAGATAATAATACCATGTATTTTACGAGAAGTAATATAACTTTTGAAAACAAAAAGGAAGATCATAAATTAAAAATTTACAAATCTGTAAGGATAAATAACGAGTGGCAAGAGGCGGTAGAATTATCAATAAATAACGACGATTTTTCAACTGCACACCCTGCTTTAAGTGCAGATGGTACCAAACTTTATTTTTCGTCAGATCGTCCTGGTGGTTTTGGAGAATCGGATATTTATGTTTCAAGTTTAAGCTTAAATGGAACTATAGGCGCACCTGTTAATTTGGGGTCTAAAATTAATACCAGTGGTAAGGAAACATTTCCTTTTATTACAACGAGTAATGAGCTGTATTTTTCGTCGGATGGGCATTTAGGTTTAGGAGGATTAGATGTGTTTTATATTAAAATTAAAGCTGGAGAATATGGTAATTTATTAAATATTGGAGAGCCTATTAATTCCTATGCAGACGATTTTGCATTCGGTATAGACCTGAAGTCTAACAGAGGATTTGTAAGTTCTAATAGATCAGAAAAAAAGCGAGAATTTGTTTACGATAATATTTATACTTTCATTGAAACTTCAGCAATAATAGATGTCTTTCATGCACAAGTAGGAGGGCGTGTAGCCGATAAACAAACGGGTTTACCTATTCAAGGCGCTCAGGTTTCTTTAACAGATTCTGAGGGGGATATTTACAAACAAATTATAACCGATGAAAAAGGATTTTATAGTGTTGAAACTAATAAATTTCAATCCTATTTTATAAAAGCAGAGAAAGCGCACTATGATACCGATGAAAATGTTTCGCAAATAAATTTAGATAACCAATACATTAATTTCAAGTTACAGCAAAATGAAGTTAATATTGTTCCTGGAACCGACTTAGCAAAGGTGTTAAATATTCCAAATATTTATTTCGATTTCGATAAATCTAACATTCGTAAAGATGCAGAAGTAGAATTGCAAAAAATACTTGAAGCTCTAATTCAATATCCTAATTTAAAATTAGATATACGCTCATATACAGATAGCCGGGGTAATGATAATTACAATATGATATTGTCTACTAAACGCGCGCAATCGACTATGAGTTATTTAATTAATAAAAATATTGATGAAAGCAGATTAAGTGCTAAAGGTTTTGGGGAAACTCAATTAGTCAATAAATGTTCTAATGGTGTAGCCTGCACAGAAGAAGAACAACAAGCAAATAGACGTAGTGAGTTTATTGTTTTAGAGTAATTTTTAAGGCCCTCTTTTTCTTATAATTTCATGAAGTATTTTGACAGATTAATAGCTTTGAAAAGGAGGGTTATTCAAGTATTATAAGCTGTTTTGTTTTTTGCTATTAGTTAGCTAAACAATGATTTATAAGCTTTCCGAAATTTGTGTTTCAACCACCGGAACAGAAGAGTCAGATTTTTCTATGATGTTTCTTGTAAAACAATTTTAACTTAAAATCTGAATTCAGCTTTAAATAAGGAACAAATTAATGTGTCTTCATTATCACAAGGTTTATATTTTGTTGAAATTACATAAGGTAGAAGTAGATCTGTAAATAATAATAATAAGAATATTTCAAAATAAGGGTTAATCTAAAATCTTATATTTAACAATCCCCAGTGAAATAATTTCACTGGGGATTGTTATTTTTAAAAGCTTTTGTGTTAATTAAAATGACGTGAAAATGCTATGTTTGGATATAATATATATTTGTATTGTAAGTTATACGTTGTGGTTCATTTAATTATACACCAAAATTAAAAAATCAGAGCCTCTTAATCCCACTCTAAACAGTTACCTAGAAACCTGATTTTTACAAAACCTAAATTTTAACTATGAAGCTTTATTCAAATCTGTCTAAAATTAGCCTTCTTAAAAAGTATTCTACTAAGTTTTTAGCCATAGCTTTTTTAGGAATTCATATTCCGCTAATCGGATTAATTATATTTCTAACCTTTAATAAGAATGTTTTATCTACCTCTGTAATATTAATTTTCACTCTAATTTTTACCTTGGGAGCGACTGCGATTACTTTAGCGATACTTAATAAACTACTGGAGCCTATAAAGCTTGCGAGTAATACACTCAAGATGTATTTAGAGAGTCAGCAGTTACCTACTTTACCTACCAATTTTAAGGATGAGGTTGGCGTACTTTTAAAAGATCTACAGTTTTCTATAGAGGTATTTGATAATCTTATTGATTCTAAACAGCAAACCATTGCAATTTTATCTCACGACCTAAGAAATCCATGTTCGGGAATACTCATGTCATTGGATTTATTAGAAGATGAAGAAAGTATTAGTGAAAGAGAGATTATATTGAAAAATATTAAATCTTTAGCCGAAGACCAGCTTACGTTAATGGAAAGCACATTGTCTAATTTAAGGAGCGAGACACAGACTCAAGGAAAATTAGAAAAAAGTGAATTAAACTTAAAAGAAATTATTACTACAGTAATCGCTTCTCAAACAGATGCTTTGGAAGAGAAGAATATTGATTTAGTATTTAATTGTACGACAGAATTAATGATAAATGGAAATGAAACAGCATTCAGGCAAATCTTCATAAATTTAATAAGTAATGCCATTAAATTTTCGCAAAAAGGGGGAACAATTTGGATCAACGCAATAAAGACTAATTCCGAAATAAATATAGATATTATTGATCAAGGCTTAGGGTTTAAAAAAGAAGTGTCTGAAGCACTTTTTAAACCGTTTACAGAACATTCTCGCTTGGGAAGTAAAGGTGAGTCAAGTCAAGGTATGGGACTATTTATTGCTAGAAGATTCGTTAATAAACATTTTGGAAAATTAACAGCAAAAAGTGAGGGTACAGATCAAGGGGCTACTTTTTCAATTCACCTTCCACTTAATTAGTAATTTATTGATTTTCCATCTTTTTTTTATTGATAATTCTTAAATGAAACCTAAGTTTTTTATATTTATTGAAAAGGAATAATTTATAAAAAAAACTAATTTTGTGCTAATTCTGAATTTTAAAAAAAAAAAATCTAGTTCTATATTTTTTTTGTAATTTAATTTATTGAATTACAGTGATTTGTGTATTTTTTTTAAATTTATTTTTCACCGCACTTGATAACATTTATTTTAGCTTTTGTTAGGTCTTATTTCATCTAAATTAATTGAAGTAAAATGATAATAGACATAGAGGAAGTGCTCGTGAAATTTTATAATAATGAATAATCTATTTTCTATTTAATTGTAATATTTTTCATGATTATGGGATACAATACTGGTGATTCTCGACATCGATCAAACTCAACAAGAAATTATAGATGGTAAATGTAATAATTAGAACATTTAAATAATCAAATTATAGCTTTTAGAGTGGGACTGTTTTTAGTTAAAAACACCCTTCAATTTGTAGAATCAGGTTCCATTTACACGCTAAAAAATTAGATTTGGATAATAGAATTAACGAACTATTTATCACTCCAATTAATGTCTTTTTTTATTAAAGACTTACAGTAATTAGTTAATGATATTAATAATGCATTTTATTAAACTACCTTTACTTCAGTATTATTTATTTGACGATATTAATTAAGACTTCGCAAGATTGTAGGGAAGTATTTAGGCTTTTTTTAAAGCTTAATTTGATTCATTACTCATTAGAAAGGGAAGAGAAAAGCCTTGTAATTATTCATCTAGAATTGGATAACAAATAAATTTTTTTTTCATTATTGATAATGCGATTACTGTTGAATAATACGATTTTCATTTCAATATTTTAGTGTAATCAAAACCTACACGATTATTGAATTCGCAGATTAAATACTTTATAACTGAACAAAATTTTTAGTTATAATTTTATTTTACATTAACCACATAATGCTTAGAAATCATTAAAAATGATCTCTTCATTTTATGAAAAATTAAAAAAGATTATGCTTACAGATATAAAAGTAAACAAGCCTGAACCAATTAGTGTTTCGGGAAAGCCGTTAACTTATTTTAATCGCACTACAGACGTCAAACTTACTATTAAAGCTTTAGAAGCAGGGAAATCTGTATTAATAACGGCATTTTATAGTAACGGGTTGTTACTCCTTAAAGCATTAAAAATGCATTTAAAGAGACGCATGCCAAATGAATCTTTTCAAGAACAGAGGGAGTTACGTGCTGCATATCAAAAGCTATCTAATCTTGTTTTAATAGAAATTGTAGATCATAAATTACCGCTTAAAAAAGCCCCAGTTATTGGTTGGTTAGAAAAATTATATCCAGAAACTGCCGATTTTTTATTGCCTTTTCCTCAAATACAAGGTCTTAATAGTGCTTGGCAATGGTATGTAAACGGAATTACTGTTCCTGTATTACGAAATAAAATTCATCCGTATTATGGGACATATTTTCCAACACGTTTCGATCATTTAGTGATTTTTGATAACTGGTTAAAACGTTATGAAGGGCCTAAAAAATCGGCAATCGATGTTGGTTTTGGAAGTGGAGTGATGTCTTTTCAATTAATAAAACATGGATTTCAAAAGGTTTTCGGAACAGATATTAATCCGAATGCTATTGTTGGATTAACAGAATCTATGGGAGATACCAAAATGTCCAGAAAGATAGAATTAGATTTAGGTTCCCTGTTTGGGAAATTTGAAAAACCAACAGAATTAATCGTTTTTAACCCACCGTGGTTGCCACAATCCTACAGTCCAGAGCGTATTGATGAGGCGATGTATTATAACGAAAATCTATTTCCTGACTTTTTTAAAGGGGCAAAAGAGCGTCTGTTGCCTGAAGGTAAACTCGTAATATTGTTCTCAAATTTAGCGCAAATTACCAATGTAACAAAAGGTCATCCTATTGAAAAGGAACTTGCAGAAGGTGGTCGATTTGAATTGGAAAAGTGTTTAAAAAGATCAGTAAAATTAGCATCTACAGCAACAAAACGCGATCAGCATTGGCGTGCTTTAGAAGAAGTCGAGCTTTGGGTTTTGATTCCTAAAGTTGGATAATGGTTTAAAAAAGTAATTTTTGGCCCATAGCTAATAGGTTTAAAATATTTTTCATAAAATAGTCTGAAAATGGCTGAGCATTCTCTTACAAATTAGTTGTCGAGCTGTACGAAAAGGTATTATTAATGAATGCCTTTTTATGAGTGTTTTTCTTTCGAATGCAAAAAAACAGAGCGAATCTAATTGTCCAAAAAAAATCCATTTTAATTTTTAAAATGGATTTTTTTGCAATAATACTATACTGCTTTTTGTGTGTTTAAAATGTCCAATTTTAAAATATAATGGCTTGAAACCTTCGGCTATAAAGACATTTACAAATTCCATAATAATTAAATATTTCTCTCCTTCTATCTAAATCTGATTCTTATACATTTTTTTTAGTGTAATTCTTATAAATAGATTTGTTTATATAAGAATTAAATAATTTTTTAACCATTTATTTGCGAATATAAGGTGGTCTTTGCGGTTTCAAGACTTTGAGTATTGGCAAGGGCTACCGTAATATTTAGTGCGTTTTTTAACCGTAAAAAAATTAGTTATATAACAAGTTATTATAAGATTTTATGGATTACACTTCGTCTAATAAATTGATATTCAGTTTGGTATTTGAATTCTTTTATATACTTTGGTCAATGAAAAATTGGTTAACCAATTAATTGAGGCCTCGATTAAACCATCAATTTTTTAACAAAAAACTAATAGCAAAATGAAACAATTATTAACTAGACGCATGTGTCAAACCACACTATGCTTCATAACATTTCTATGCGGTTTTCTGACGTATGGAGCAGATTACACAATTAATTCTGCAAGTCAATTTAACAGTCTAAGTCTTTCTCCCGGAGATGTAGTCACTTGGGCAAATGGAACTTATAGCAGTGAACAAAGAATAAATTTCACAGCAAACGGAACGGCCTCCAATCCAATAATTTTAAGAGCAGAAACTCCTGGAGGAGTTATTTTTACAGGTTTAACTAATATGGATATTTCTGGCGACCATGTGGTTATAGATGGCTTCTACTGGAATGGTGGAGCAGGAAGTAATAATCACATACAGTTTAGAAAAAGCAGTGCGTATGCAAACAACTCCACAATACGGAATTGTGCTTTTAATAATCTGACTCCGAGTGGAACAGATAAGCACCGCTGGATTGTACTTTACGGTACTAATAACACCGTCGAAAACTGTTCTTTTTTAAACAAGAATAGCCCTGGAGCTTTAATACTGGTAGAGTTAGAGTATAACAATTTCAACCCTGTTGGGCACGTTATTAAAGACAACTACTTTTTCAATTTTATTAAAAGAGATCCTTCAACGACACACTCTGGAGACAGCGAAACGATTCGTGTTGGGACAAGTGAATTTCAGGATAAAAGTGCCAGTGTGACTGTAGAAGGAAATTATTTCTATAAAGCAGATGGAGAGAATGAAATTATTACAAATAAAAGTGCCGATAATACCTATCGCAACAACACGTTTAGAAGATGTCGTGGATCTTTAGTTATGAGACATGGTGCTCGTGCTACTGTAGACGGAAACTACTTTTTAGGTGAAAATGTTGAAGGTACAGGAGGAATCCGTATTACGGATAGTTACCACGTTATTACAAATAATTACATTCAAGATGTGGTAAGTTCTGGCGATAAATGGAACAACGGAATTACTTTAGTAGGAGGTTCAGATACCTCTGGAGGCATCACAAATGGATACCAAAAAGTAGATGATATTGTTGTAGAAAACAACACTTTATACAATGTAGATTCTCCTATCTTTTATAACGACAGATCGAGTTATGATCCTTCTGGAGTTCTAAACAATAATGTAATTTATACAACTTTAACCAACATAGTAAGTGGAGATATCTCTGGTACAGGTCAAAGTATGACTTATAATGGGAATGTATATTACGGAGCTTCATTAGGTATTTCTAATAATGGCTTTACAGAAGCTAATCCACAATTTTCTGCAAGTGGAGAAATTTATAGAGCAAGTAGTTCTGTAGTTTCTGGTAAAGGATCTTCAATTAGTAACCCGCATACACATAGTATGGTTGGGAATTCTGTAGGTGCAAATTTCTTAGATGCTTCAGGGAATTCGGCATCAGGAGATTATTTAACTGTGTCTTCTGTGAATGAGTTTACAGCAGCTGGTTCAACAAAAACAGTAGATGTGTCTTCGAGTATAAATTGGACAGTATCAGACAATCAATTATGGATTTCGGTATCACCAACTTCTAGTAATGGAAACGGTAGTTTTTCAATTACAGTTTCAGCAAATACAGGAGATGAAGCAAGAACAGGGACTGTTACAGTAAGCGGTTCTGGAGTTTCAAATCAAACCATAAATGTAAGCCAAGCAGGTTCTGAAGGAAGCGGAGGAAATGCCGGAATGCCATCAGATTTGATGGATAATTGCAACCAGTGGAAAATTACATATCCAACAGGTGTCGAAGATAAAACCATATGTGATGAGCCAGGAAATGAATTCTTTTATGTGAACGATGCTGGAACTGCAATCGTGTTCCGTGCACCGATAAGAAACGATAACGGAACGACACCTAATTCGGATAACATTCGATCGGAACTTAGAGAGCGTGAAGAAGACGGTAGTAAAGATATCTATTGGACCACAGATGGGACACATGAGATTTATGTAAAGCAGGCTATTACGCATTTACCTATTAATACTTCTAAGTTAGTAGCGACTCAAATTCATGGAAATAAAGCGGATGGGATTGATGATTCTATGGTGATGCGTTTAGAGGATTCTCACTTGTTTTTAGCTTTTAATGGAGGTGACTTAAGAAGTAATGTTACCATTAAAGAAAATTATAACCTTGGTGATATTCATGAAGTTATTTTTAAAGTAGTCGATGGAAAGCATTATTGTTATTATTCAGAAGATGGCAACTTATTAAGTGCATATAATAGTGGAAATGCTTCTCAATATTTAGTAAGAGCAGATGGAAACGATTATGTAATGGACCTTAGCTACGATCAATCGTATTTCAAAGTCGGGAATTATACACAAAGTAACCCTGTTAAAGAAGGTGATGATACTGATGATCCAGATAACTATGGAGAAGTTTTAGTATACGATTTCTCTGTAAGTCATGGTGAAGGTGGCGGAGAGCCAACAGAACCAACCGCTGTTACAGGTGTAGAATTTTCTTCTAGTTCGGCAAGTATTTCAGTTGGAGGAACTCAAGCGTTAACTGCTGAGGTAAGTCCGTCGGATGCTTCAAACCAAGAGGTGAGTTATAGCAGTAGTAATACGTCTGTTGCAACAGTAAATTCGAGTGGTGTTGTAAGTGCAGTTTCAGAAGGAAGTACAACGATTACGGTAACTACCGAAGATGGTGATTTTACAGATACTATTTCAATTTCAGTTACAGCGCCATCAAACGATACCAATTTAGCATTAAACAAATCGGCTTCTGCAACAGGAACTCCAGATGGAGATAATACAGTTGCTAATTTAGTCGATGGTGATACAGGTACAAGATGGTCAGTTTCAGGTATGCCACAATCGGCAACTATAGATTTAGGAGGTACATTTACATTAGGAAGTACAGAGTTGGTTTGTTATTCGGATAGAGCATATCAATACACCATATCAGTGTCTTCTTCAGAAAATGGAACGTATACAGAAGTAGTAAATAGAAGTTCTAATTCGACTTCAGGTTCGGTATCAAGTCCAATATCAGATACTTTTGATAGTGTCGATGCAAGATTTGTGAAAATAACAGTAACAGGAGCAGCTTCATACGAAGGAAGTTGGGTGAGTTTATTAGAGTTGAGCGTATTTGCTGGAGAAGGCGCACCTTCAACCATAGATGTGACTTCAGTAGCATTGTCTTCATCTAGTATTTCATTAGATGCAGATGAAACAGAGCAACTTTCGGCAACTGTGAGTCCTAGCGATGCAACAAATCAAGATGTGAGTTATAGTAGTAGTAATACGTCTGTAGCTACAGTAAATTCAAACGGATTGGTTACAGCAATTTCAGAAGGATCGGCAACGATTACAGTAACAACAGACGATGGATCGTTTACAGATTCAGTAGCAGTTACGGTGAATGGAAGTCAGAATGGAACAGCTCCATATAGTATTTCTAAATTCCAAGATTACTTAGCACAGTGTAAATTGCAATCGCCTTTAAGCGGAACAGAAGCTACGGCATCTGATATTATTTCAGGGTATTCATCTAGCACATTTTATGTAGCCGATGGAAATAAAATGGCTTTTTATCAGTCGAGAGATGATGAAGGTACACGTCAGAGAACAGAATTAAGATTCTTAGAAAACTGGAATGTAAACGACGATCAGGTATTTCATGCGAATGTAAATATTGTAGAACAAACGTGCGAGCAATTAACATTTATGCAAATTCATGATGATGCTAATGCAGGTAGTGGTCCAAATAAACCATTATTAAGAGTGTACCAAAGTGGTTGGCATTTATATGCAGCTGTGAAAACAGACGATGGTGGTTCAAATACAAGTCATATAGATCTTGGAGAAACACCTAACGGCTATTTTGATTGTGACATCATTTTAGAATCAGGAAATATGAGTGTTGAAATAAATGGAGAAGTGAAGTTAAACACAAATGTATCATATTGGACCTATCCAAGTTATTGGAAAAATGGTGTTTACTTACAGGATAGTGGAGAAGCTACCGTTTATTTTAATGAATTGACTTTAACTACAGATGGATCTACAACACCTCCAACTACAGAATCTACAAACGTCGCATTAGAAAAAGCGGTTACATATTCTACCCAACAATCGTCTAATCCAGCGTCTAATTTAGTCGATGGTGATGAGGATTCTAGATGGTCTGCAGAGTCTTACCCTGTATGGGCAACAGTAGATTTAGGAAGTTTGCACACTATAAATAGTACTGAAGTAATTTGCCATAACGACCGTGCTTATCAATATATTGTTGAAATTTCTACTGATGGAAATTCATTCACTCAAGTGGTAGACAGATCAAGTAATTCAACTGAAGGGTCTAATTCGTCGCCAATAGCAGATTCTTTTTCGGAAGTAAACGCTAGGTACATAAGAATTACGGTTACTGGAGCAAATAGTTACGATGGAGATTGGGCAAGTATAGACGAATTTAGAGTATTTGGTTATACGAATTCATCTACAGAAAGATTGAGTGCTTTTCCACAAGAGGAGATAGCAAGTTCTTCTAAGCAAGAATTATCGCTATGGCCAAATCCGGCAACAAACACGGTTAATATTCGTGGAGCGGGAGATTTTCATACGCTAACAGTTTATGATCAAATTGGTAAAGTGATTTTTAATCGTCCAATTCAAGGCGAAACTATTGATATTTCTAATTTAAATTCTGGGATGTATATTTTCAGACTTTCAGGAAATAATAAAGTGGTTAACAAGCGTATTATCAAAAAATAGTAAGAAAGATTAGTCGAAATTAGGTAGGTGGAGTTTTCTTCATCTGCCTTTTTTTATAACTTGTATTTTATTGAAAACTTAATGTAATAAATCGGAATAACAAGGTTTTAAAAAACTAGAGACCAGCCCATTGCAAAAGTATTTGTGTCCGAACCGATATCATTAAATGTCTGGGTTCTTAAATAGGTTACTTTAACGGCTTGTTTTTTAAATAGTGGAAACCCAAGAGCTACTTCACCTAAAATATCACTTCTATTATCCTTTTTTTCAATATTATTTATAGAAGATTCACCTGCAACACCGTAGCCTGCACTAATAGAAGTCCACATTCTGTTTTTAAATTGTCTGATTAAATGTGTCTGAACTGCAAATAACGGATCTTGTCTTCTAGTCTGATTGTTGTAAAAGTTATTGTTATTTGTAAAAATATAGACTGAAGTCGTTAATTCATAAGACCATAAACCCCAATTGTGCACCATTCCCATTTGAGGTCTAAAAACAAATCTGTTCTGACCTAAATTTAATAGTTTATCGCTATAATATTGTCCAAACGGAAAAGTAACGGCCAACGATACACCAAAGATTGTATTAACGGGGTTAGCTGCATAATACTCTTTTATGCCTTTAGAATCGAAAGCATCTGGGCCAATTAAATTTAGTGACATTCTTAATATAGGATCGGCAAATCCATGTCTGCTAATCGATTCTGGATTTCCAGCAAGTAAACCATCCCAATGTGCGCTTAAATAAGGGATTTTAACATCTAATCGGGCTAACTTATTTCCAAGTTTAAAGGGCTGAAAGTATTGTAATCCTATAAGATTTACATCTACAGATGCATTTTCGATTTGCAAAGTCGGATCAAAATAAAGCGTTCCAGCTTGATATCCATAACCCAATCCTAATACATGTACACCTAAAGGCATAGGTGTCCAACGACGTGGTTCAATATCTTGTGCGTACAAGGTTTTGAAAGTCATTAGAAAACATGCCATACAAACCAATACGATCGTAGATTTTGTAACTAAAAAATTCTGATTAGTCATTCTTTTGTATGGATTTAAGAGAAACTCAAATGTAATATAATCCTGAAAATTTATCTGCTTTAATTAGAAGTTTTGAAATCGCTAGATTTGTTAACAATAACACATGTAGATGATGCTTTTATCTACATGCGTCTGATATTTTAATTCAGTACTTTAAAAATATTACGTTCTATTTTTTGATCTAATTTAAATCAAAAGGGAAAATAACATTCCAATCAGATTTCATATCAACCACATGCCAACCTCTAGTGTTTGCTATTGTTATAAGCTCTGTAGGGAACGTTCCAATTTTAGAATCTGGACCGTAAGCCCATTCTCTTTTAGCATCTGTATGGTGAACCAAACCTTGAAACGTTTTTTTGCCTGCGCTTTGGCTCCATTCTAACATTTCCTGATCTCCAGAAGAGTTTCCAAAAGAGAAAACAGGCTTTTTACCAATATGTGCATTAATTCCTGCTGGTTTTGTGTCTTTGTCGTCTATAAATTCAATTTTAGGTAATCGCATTAAAACGGGTTTTCCATCTCTGTATTCGTATGAAACTTTGATGCTACTTCCAACAATATTTTGAGTAGGAACGCCATACGCATTCTCGGTCCAAGGGCGCATAAATTCAATACCACCACCTGAAACAATAAACACCTCAAAATCGTTTGCTCTTAAATAATCCATCAACTCAAGCATAGGCTGAAAAACCATATCAGTAAAAAGACGATCTTTAAATCTTGGATCTGGTTGTTTTGTAGTTGCGATCCAATTGGTTACAATGGTTTCAAAATCGACTGTAGAGTCTCCTGCATGTGTAACAGCTAATATTTCGAACAATCCTTTCTCGCCAGATTCTAGCAATGCTTTCTCATCGTTTTCTAAAACGGCTTTATAAGGTTGTGTGGTTTTCCATTCAGGGTGTTCTGGGGCTAAAGTTTTAATGCGATCAAAGGCAAACAGTAATTGAGTATATAATGGTTTTTCTGACCACAAAGTTCCGTCATTATCAAAGGTGGCAATACGATCTGTAACAGGGATGTAATTGTTACTGTCTTGATTGGTAACATCTTCAACAAATTCAATAATAGCCGATTTGTTTTCTCCTTCGTTCCAAGATGGTAGTGCATCTGTCATGATATCATTATTAATATCTTCAATAGCTCCTTCGACTTTATTTTCTGTTTTTTGATTGCATGAGATTAAAAAGATGCAAGACATGATTAAAATTGCTAATGATTTGATAGCGTATTTCATAAATTTTGGTTTAAACGAGCTGGAAAATCTTCTGAAAGATCCTGATTTATAATATTAATTTTTGCTTTAATATTTAAAGATAATATTTTTTTATAGTAAAAAACTAAATCCGTTTAATTAACAAATTTGTAATCGGAAATAAGCGCATTATAGAGACTGTATTTACCTTCTGTTCTGAGGTTTTGGATGCAGTTTGGACATCTGCATTTTAAAGACTAAAACGTATTTAAAAACTGGAAAAAGAGTGTTATTTCAAAGTGTTAGAATCAAAACATAAAAATTATTTTTCTTGATAAATATTTTATAGGACTCACTATATTTAACAGCAACTTAGGAAGTGAAATTTAGAAATGTTTTTAGAACTAAAAAACGTATCATTTATTGGTTACTCTAGAGCATATTATTGATGGAATTTATTTTTAAAGAAATTATAAAAAAGTGGCATGAGGTAGGTCACAAAGACAAAGCTTATAACGAGAAGCAATTAACAAACATATTGTATAAGCATAATATTGAACTTGAATTAATCGAGAATACACTCCACGATTATCAATCTTATTTTAATCGTGTAAAAAGATATTTGTATAGCCCAAAATGGGATAGCATATTTAGAGATTTTCCTTCGTGGTTTGGTTTATTAAGTGATAAAGAACAAGAGGTTTTAAAAGCATTTACAGATGAAGAATATGCTATTGAAGATGACAATGCGAAACTGTGGATTGTAGCTAAGGTTAAAAAAAGAATTCAGAACACCAATTTCGGGTTTTTATATGAAGCCGAAATATCTTTGCCAGATGGTATTTCTACCCCGGGGCAAGAAGGAATTCCTATAAATTTATGGTGGCAAGATGTTTCGGAAAGACATAATATTAAAGGTGTGTTTTTAGCGTATCAGCGAGCGATGTCTACTATTATTTTTAGAGTGTCTGCAGAGTTACCTGAGGAACATTTACACACAAAATTTAAATTTAAACCCAGACCATTAAATTTTTTAAAAGACAAAAAAGTAAGATTTAATAGTGTTAAGAATGACGAATTTACTTTAACACATAAGTTATTTAACAAGCGCGATTTTTTAGTAAAAGACCACAAAGTAAACTTCGAAACTTTAAGTCTTAACGACAATCAGAACGACGCTTTAAATCGTGTGTTTTCTCAAAATGTAACCTGTATTTGGGGACCTCCAGGAACTGGAAAAACATATACCTTGTCTAAAATTATTACAAAAGCCTGTTGTTTAGGAATGCGTGTTCTTGCGGTTGGAATTTCTAATGTGTCGATTGATATTTTGGGGCAAGAAATTATTAAAGAATTTGAAGGTTTTAGTGCCCATTCGAAGCAGTTGTTAGAAGATCGAAAATTATTGAGATTTGGTTATCCTATGCTTCCAGAAATTGTTAACGACGATAGATTATATCCTGAGAAGGATTTGGTTGATACTCTTAGAAAAGACTACAGTGCAGTATTAAAACTTCTAAATAGCGAAAAAGTAATTAGTATTGAAGAACGTGCAATTAATAGAAATAAACAGGTTGTTCTTAAGAATGAAATCAAGCAGATTAATCAAAAACGAATTCAAGAATCTAAACTCGTTTTTACAACTGCTGCTCAATGTTTTATAGGGGATAATTTTGAACATGAAAAATTTGATTTAGTTGTTGTAGATGAGGTTGGAATGATGCCTTTAATTCAAACATTAACCATGTCTAGTTTTACAAAGAATAAGTTTGTTGTTGCTGGCGATTTTAAACAATTGGGACCTATAAGTACAGGGAAAACAGAAGCCGTAAATAATTGGTTTAATAAAGATGTGTTTCAGTATTTTAATGATGTAAGTGATTTTGAAGAAGAAGTGACTGTGATGCTAACCGAACAACACAGAATGCATCCTGATATTTGTGAGTTAATCAATACTCGGTTTTATAATGGAAAACTGACGACAGTATATACAGAAGCGTTTAAAAAGATAAAAATTGTGGATCGTAATTTAACGGCGCCATTTTATTTTATTCCTGTAACTCCAAAAGATGGAGCTCAAGTTAAATCTACCCAGGGAAAGTCGCGAGTAAACACTAAATCTTCTCAGGTTATTTCAGATTTGGTAGAACTAATTCTAAATAATAATGAGAATATAGAAATTGGAGTAATTACGCCTTACAACGGACAGGTTATAAATATTAAAAGACATTTGCAGAATAAAAGGCTTTCTGCAGCGCAGCGCGACAGATTAAAAATTGGAACCATTCATTCTTTTCAAGGTTCAGGATATGACATGATAATTTATGATATTGTAGACAATTGCGAAAAAAATATTGGGAGGTTATATAAAGGTCTGCAAGGTGAAAGATTATTAAATGTAGCACTCTCTAGAGCAAAACATAAATTAATAATTGTAGGAGATCCAAAGGTTTTTTCTATCTCAGATGAATTGGAACAAGTTTCAAAAAAACTAAGGTCATTTATGGTCGAATTAAGGATGTCTAAATTTCAGCTAAACTTGCAAGAATTTTCAAATGGGATTTCAAAAATATAGTTTTTTTAAGAGTTATAAAAATCAACTTATTTAGTCTTTAAGTAGGTTGCTTAAAGACTAAGAATAAGCTGTTTTTTTTATCTTGTCAAAAACTAAATCCACGTTTTAATTTTTACGTCTTTAGCTTTCAAATCAAACATTAAATTATAAAGACCAAAGAAGGTCCGATTCATGTAAATAAAATGTTTAGAACCTCTGTTGGCATTCAATTTTCGTAATTGAGTATTCTTAGAATATTTCTCTCCTAGATCTGCTATTTTTCCGAAGAAATTCGCGTTTGAAAAATCAAAAATATCTTCATGTAAAGGTTGAGTGAACAAGGTTAACATTTCGTGAAACATAGCTGTGAAGAATACAATTTCTTCATCAGAATCGTCTGTTCTTAAAATCTCAAGTTCGTATAATTTAGCTTTGAATAATTCTGGATTATTCATATTATCTTTTAAAGCCAATTCAAAATAAGGGACATAAAAATCGTCTGGAATTAGTTTCATACATCCAAAATCCAAGGCTATTAAATCGCCTGCTTTCGAAACTAAAAAATTCCCTGGATGCGGATCGGCATGCACCTTTTTCAATTTATGAATTTGGTACATATAAAAATCCCAGAGTGCTTGTCCTAATTGATTTGCTAGATCTTGGTTTGTATTATACGCTGTAAATTCAGATAAGTGTTCGCCTTCCATATAATCCATAGTAATAATACGTTCGGACGACCATTGCTCGTAATATTTAGGAAATTTTAAATGCGGAATATGAGCACAAGCTTTAGATATTTCTTGACTTTGTTGTACTTCTAATATATAATCTGTTTCTTCAATAAGTTTGTTTTCTACTTCTTTAAAGTATTTATCGGAGCCTTCTCCTTTTATATTAAACATACTCATAGCAATGGGTTTAACCATCGCTAAGTCGGAAGCAATACTATCTGCTACACCTGGATATTGAATTTTAACGGCTAACTTTTTACCTTCTTTTTCAGCGATATGTACTTGTCCGATACTCGCGGCATTTACAGAATTCACATCAAAAGTGTCAAATAAATCTTCTGGAAGTTTTCCAAAGTATTTTTTAAATGTTTTTAAAACTAGAGGAGGCGATAAAGGAGGAACAGAAAACTGAGCCAAAGAAAATTTTTCGACATAAGCCTGTGGCATAATGCTTTTTTCCATGCTTAACATTTGGGCTACTTTAAGCGCACTACCTTTAAGCTGTTTTAGGCCGTCATAAATATCGGCGGCGTTATTTTCGTTTAATTTATCCTTTGCTTCTAATTCGGTTTTCGTGATTTTATCGCCGTAATATTTAAGATAATTCACGCCAATTTTAGCTCCTGTAGAGAC
The DNA here is from genome assembly GCF_033447105.1 of Formosa sejongensis. Lineage (NCBI taxonomy): Bacteria > Pseudomonadati > Bacteroidota > Flavobacteriia > Flavobacteriales > Flavobacteriaceae > Formosa > Formosa sejongensis. The sequence continues at coordinate 16,389 of NZ_JAWQUN010000008.1, read as the reverse complement.
TAATTTTGATGCCCGTTCTATTTTAGATGTTGGAATTTTATCTATCGATTTCATAACCTTTTTCTATTGCGTTTGCACTTTTTCTTTTAGTAAAAATTTCCCTAAATCGAGTAAGCTTTTTAGTGGAGCAACATTTAAAAAATCAAAACTTGTATTAATTGATTTTTCAATAAAAATGTCCGTTTTTTCGAACGCAGCCGAGCTGTCTTCCATCCAGAATTTTAAAGTGACTAATAATTGTACCCAAGCACTTTCTTGTAATCCTTTTTCCTGAAACTTATCTAGTGCTTGCTGTTTTGTTTCTAGAACCTCTATATTTAAAGTAGAAATATAAACTAGAAATTCTTGTCGTAATTTGGTCAAACATTTTAAATTTTTCAATTTATTTTCATGCTGATTTAAAGCAAATAAGACAAAACTTCTGTTCGCCGTAAGATTTTCGAAAAACGTAAAATAGAAGCTTAATAATTTATTTCGCGAATCAAAAGATTCATAATTTTCACTTTCTTGAAGCAGCTTTAAAGTATTGTCGAAAAAGGCTTTAAAAATATCGGATTCTAATGCCTGAAACGATGCGAAAAATTCGTAAAATTGCTGCTCTTCAAAATTATTAGCTTTAGCGAAAGCATATACTGTTTTTGGTTGCTGATTATGTTCTAAAACATAATCCATATATGAAGTTATAATGTGTTCGTCTGTAAAAATTTTCTTTTTTGCCATAATAAATTGATAAGATTTAAAAGAGTATCCTATAAATTTACGATGATATTTATTAGAAATAGAAAAGACAGACAGGATTTACAATGATTTTAACGCTTTGAGAATAAGAGGTTAACTTAACTATTGGTTTTCTGTTTGTTTTGTTAGACAAAATTTATCAGGTTACATTTTTTGTTTAAAATACAGCGCAAAAATATGACCTATTAAAATTGTTGACTTGTAATATAATGTTGTGAATACACTTACAAACAAACTGAGTTTTTAACTAGGTATCAAAAAATAGGGATTTAATAGGCATCAACATTTAAAAGTTGTTTAACAATTTTTAAAAGATGGTTGTTTTAAAATGCTTTTGTATCCAGCAAGTTTGGCTTCAATTTGTTTCGCTGTTTTAGTTATCGCTAATCCGCCAAGTCCTGTGCATCTTAAGGTGTGATGTATTGCATCTCCAACTCTTTTCATGGTGTCAATTACTTCGTCTAAAGGAATAACTTGATCATAATCAGATAAAGCCATATTTGCACAAGAAATTGCAGTAGAACTCGCCATAACATTTCTGTTTAAGCAAGGTGCTTCCACACGATCGGCAACGGTATCGCAAATTAGTCCTAAAGAACTTTGTAATGCAATTGAGGCTGCAGCTAAAGATTGGTTTAGAGAACCATCTTTTAAAACCACAATTCCTGCAGCTGCCATGCCTGAAGCCGAACCACATTCTCCCATGCATCCACCAACTTCTGCAGAAAAAGTAGCATGTTCGGTAATAAATACACCAATAAGTCCAGCGGCTAACATTGCTTTAACAAGATCTAATTTTGGTAGGTTTAAAACATCTGCAGTGCCAATTAAAGTTCCAGGGATTGCACCGCAAGATCCGGCAGTTGGAGCAGCAACGATTACACCCATAGAACTTTTAACTTCCATAATTGCAGACGTATACATGGTACATGTATTTAATACATCTCCGGGAACTAGTGTGTTTGCTTCAAAATTCTTTTTAAAAACTAGTGATTGTGGTCCAAGTATGCGATCTTTATATTTAGTGCCTCTTAAGCCTGTAACCACAGCATAGCGCATAACGTCTACTATGTTGCCCATTCGGTCTAGAACTTCTTCTGCCAGAATATTACCTCTCATACTTTCGTAGTCTAAAGCCAATTCCCAAAGTTTTAAATCTTTGTCGGCATTATAATCTAACATCTCTTCAACTGTTATAAAAGGGACTTCAAGATCTTTTCTTGACTTGATAGGAAGTACTGGAGAAATAACCTTAATGGAAGTCATGTTTTTTAATGAAGAAACTACTTTTAGTAATTCCTTTTGTTGAATTTCATTAGAGTGTACAGATATAAAATGAGATGAACCCTGATGTTGTTTAGCTTCTCCTAAATTTAGGTTGGTTACAGTATTGTATATTTCTTGCGTTTGACCTGTATATAAAAGGGTTACATAAAAATCGCCATACATAGATACAGCTGCTTGGTCTATTTCTATTATTTCTATCATTCCGCCACCAGTAGAAATTCCTATAACTTGATGGGTTTCAGTTTTGTTTTTTAAAGTTATTTTATATGTATTAGGGTGATCTGCACCAATATCATGAATGTCTATTTTTATTTTTATACCGGCATCTTCAATATGCTTTTCATAATCTTTTAGCCTTTCATCGTCTGCTTCCCATCCTAGTAATCCGCCAAATAATCCCATGTCAGAACCTTGTCCCGAATGCGTCGTTGCCAAGGATCCGTTAGGGTCAAATTCAATATATACGTCATTAATATCACCATCCATTAAGTCTAGACATATTTTTCCTATTCTTAAGGCAGCAGCACAATGGGAGCTTGATGGACCTCGCATTACTGGCCCGATAACGTCGTTAAATATACTTGGATATGATTTCATAATGATAACTAGTGGATTAGGGCGTTAGTGATATAATTAAACTATTAGAGCAACAACATTATAATGCCGATAACTTAGATGTATTTAAGTTAAATTTCAAATGGTGTGTCTATTCAATATTTCATTCTAAATACTAAAATTAATAAAATTACCGACATACGCTTTATTTGAAAAGACTTTGGTTAATATAGTATTACTATTGGTTACTATACTCAAAAAATGAAATTTTATATTGTCTTAATATTGCTTAATATAAAATGGTCTGCTAACATTTGTCTCTCTCAAAAAGTATTGAGAAAGAATCTATATTGTAGAATTAATCAAAATAATTAAAATCAATGAAAAGAAATATTATTCTATTATTTGTTATTTTTTTAATTGCTTATCAAGCTGAATCACAATCGGATAACGCTTTAACATTGGAGGATATTTATAAGAATGGTGTCTTTAAGCAAAAAGGTTTTGGTCCAGTAAGATGGATGAAGGATAATAAGGGATATTCTACTTTAGAACTAAATGAAGAAATTGGAGGACAGGATATTGTAAAATACGAAGCTAAATCGGGGAAAAGAACAGTTTTAGTTTCTGCATCCCAATTAATACCAGCTAATGAAAAACAATCTTTAGAGATTTCTGATTATCAGTGGTCAAACGACGATTCTAAATTACTCATATTTACAAATACAAAACGAGTGTGGAGGTATAATACCAGAGGAGATTATTGGATGTTAGATTTAACCACTAATACATTGAAACAGTTGGGAGAATCGTTACCAGAATCTACTCTAATGTTTGCTAAATTTTCTCCAGATGCTTCTAATGTTGCTTTTGTAAGTGAGTTGAATATTTATGTAGAAAATCTTAAAACCAATACAGTTAAGCAACTTACAAAAGATGGAGGAGATACAATTATAAACGGAACTTTTGACTGGGTTTATGAAGAAGAGTTGAGTTGTAGAGATGGATTTAGATGGAGTCCCGATGGTGAAAATATAGCCTATTGGCAATCGGATACTAAAGAGGTAGGTACTTTCTATATGATAAATAATATTGATTCGCTTTACTCAAAACCGATTCCTTTACCTTATCCAAAAGTAGGTACAGAATTATCTTCTGTAAAGGTAGGAGTTGTCTCTGTTACTGGCGGCGATACAAAATGGTTTTATATTCCTGGAGATACCCAAAATAATTATTTAGCTCGTATGGATTTTATACCAAATTCTAACGAGGTAATGGTACAGCAATTAAATAGACCTCAGAATATAAACAAGGTTTGGGTTGGGGATATAAATTCAATGGAAATCAACACTATATTGACAGAAACAGACCAAGCATTTTTAGATATTCATGATGATATTCGTTGGCTTGATAACGAAAAATACTTTACGTGGTCTAGTGAGCGAGACGGTTGGCTTCATTTGTATAAAGTATCACGCAATGGAGAAGAAATCTATCCCATAACCAAAGGGGAATTTGATGTTGTGAATATAGATAATATAGATGCTAAAGGAGGTTATGTGTATTATATAGCATCGCCAGATAATTTTACTCAGCGCTATCTGTATAGAAGCAGAATAGATGGTAAGGGGAAAGCGGAAAGAATTACTCCACCAAGTAATTTGGGGCAGAACAAATATCAAATTTCAGCAGATGCGAAATGGGCTATTCAAACTTTCGAAAACACGACTACGCCAACAAGATATTCACTAATTAGTCTCCCGTCTCACAAAGAAATTAGAATATTGGAAGATAATAACGAGTTAAAGCAAGAATATACTTCGCTAGGGCTAAATCCCAAAGAATTTATTAAGGTAAATATTGGTGATGATGTTTTAGACGCTTGGATGATAAAACCTAAGAATTTTGATGCTTCTAAGAAATATCCGTTATTTTTTTATGTATACGGGGAGCCTGCAGGATCTACTGTTCAGGATAATTGGGCTGGTGGAGATTTGTGGCATCATTATATAGCAGATCAAGGCTATGTTGTAATTAGTGTTGACAATAGAGGGACAAAAACACCAAGAGGTCGCGATTGGCGTAAATCTATCTATGGACAAATAGGTATTCTTGCCTCAGAAGATCAGTCTAAAGCAGCAACAGAAATTTTAAAAACGTATAGTTTCTTAGATCCAGAAAGAGTTGGTATCTGGGGGTGGAGTGGTGGCGGACAAATGACACTGAACTGCATGTTTAGATATCCTGAAATTTATAAAACAGGATTAGCCGTTTCTTTTGTTTCTGATCAAAGATTATACGATGCTACATACCAAGAACGCTATATGGGTTTATTAGAGGACAATGCCAAAGGTTATCACGATGGATCGCCAATAAACTTTGCGGAAAATCTAGAAGGAAATCTAATGATTATCCATGGAACTGCAGATGATAATGTTCATTATCAAAGTTTTGAAATGTTAGCAGATCAATTAATTAAATACAATAAATTATTTTATATGATGTCTTACCCTATGCGATCTCACTCAATTCACGAAAGAGAGAACACATCTTATCATTTAAGAGAGACTATGGAAAATTATTGGAAATTAAATCTGCCTGCTGGCGGAAAATAGAATTAATTAAGGGTGAATATTTTAAGATGTCTACCCTGAAAAAATAATTAAAAATTTAGCTGAAACACCTCATGAAAATAAAGATGATTTTTGGGTAATTATACTCTAAAAAAAGTTTTAAAAATCCAAATTTAAATTGCTGCGAATCTGTAAATAAAGCTTTGTATTTTTTGTTAGATAGTTAGCGTTATAAAACTACTGAATATGAAAATAAATGCATTTTTTTGGTAACCTAAAAAAAGGGTAACACATGGTTTAAAATCAATAAATGTTAAGTTGTAAATTTAATTTAAAATAGATTTGTATCTGAAGTTGGAAAAACGAATATTGAGGTTACCAAAAAAGAACTTCATGGACTATTTTAGATGAGGTTTAATCCTTAATTATTACAAAAATATTTAGAACAAAATTTTATTTTTAAGCGTTCAAGTATTTCGGTTAAAATATTTTTGAAGTGGGTTGTCCTTGCAAAAAGAAGAGAAACTAGAGAGGAAATAATTTTAGAACTAGTCAATAATCTAAGTGAAGACGGTAAGTCTTAGTGGGTTAGGTGATTACAATAATACAAATAATAAAGTAGCCTTAATATATAGTGCTTTTGTGAAAAGAAAAACCAAAAGATCTTCTTAGATTTATGGTATGAAATTATTTAAAAATGTAAACTTGTTTCTTTTAGTTTGCACCATATTATTAGTGTCTCATTTTAGTGAAGCTTACGGATTTCAGGAGCAGAAAATAGATAGTTTACAATACTATATAGAGTTGGCTTCTAACCCGAAAGATGAAACTAATTTGGCAAAGGCTTATTTGTTTTTCGACCATAGAAAAAAGGAAAGTATTGCCAACAATAACAAGGCATTTACTGTTTATTATCTTCAAAAAATTTCAAGAATTCAGTATCATTTAGGCGATTATTACGGGAGTGAAAATTCTGTAGTTAGCGCCTTGACTTTATTGTCGAATTCCACATCGCCTAAAGACATAAAAAGTAAGTTGGGATTATATAATTTGTTAGGTAAAATTTACGGAGAATTATTAGATTATAATTCGGCATTAAAATATTATAATAAGGGTTTAAAAATTGCATTAAAACAAGAATACATTAATATTATTCAAAATAATATAGCACTTATTTACATCAAACAAAATAAGTTTGAATTAGCAGAACAAGCGTTTTTAGAAATTTATAATAATAGTATTCACTTAGACGATAAAATACAAACATATAGAGCTTTAGATAATTTAGGTTTTGTTCAATCTAAATTAAATAACCCTCAGGGACTAACAAATATGCTTGAGGCTCTGGATCTAAAATTAGCCATTAATCACCATATGAGTGTTTATGCTAGTTATGGACATTTATCGAAATATTATGCTGATATAAACAATTTAGAGCAAGCGCGTTTTTATGCTGAAAAAGGCTATGAAATGGCAAAAATTATAAATAGTCCTACATTTATAAAAGATGCCTTAACCAACCTTATTACTTTAGAAGATGATACTAACGCACTTGAGTATATAAAAATTACCGATAGCTTATTTGTTAATAAGCAATTGGAAGAAAATAAGTATGCTAAAGTTAAATATGACTATACCGAAAAAGAAAATTTAGCAAAAGAAAACGAATTACAAAGTGAGCGAGAAAAAAGATGGAAACTCACATACCTTTCTATTGGGATTTTCGTGGCTTTAATGTCTGTTTTCTTTTTGATATTTCAGAAATTAAAATATCGAAAAGAAAAGATTCTACAAATTTACAATACTGAAATTCGCATCTCTAAAAAAATCCATGATGAGGTTGCGAACGATGTGCACCGAGTAATCAATAAATTACAGTTTCAAAGTAATGTTTCCGAAGCTATTATTGAAGATTTAGACCATATTTATGCACGAACACGAGATATTTCTAAAGAAAATGGAAATTTAGATGTAGATAATAATTTTGATGCCTTACTAAATGATTTGTTTCTAAATTATAAAAACTCAGATGTTAATATAATTACTAGAAATGCTTCAGAAATAGACTGGAATAAAGTTGATAATTATAAGAAAGTAACCATTTTTAGGGTGATTCAAGAGCTTTTGGTAAATATGAAAAAACATAGTAACGCTTCGCTTGTTGTGTTTAAATTCAGTAAAATAAAGAAAAAAATTGAAGTCGCTTATTCTGATAATGGGATAGGATGTGAAATAAAAAAGGGTTCAGGAATCCAAAATATGGAAACCCGTATAAAATCTACAAAAGGAACTGTTATTTTTGAAGCTGAACCCAATAAGGGTTTTAAAGCTAAAATAACCATATAGAGATGTTTAAAAAAGTTTTAATAGTAGACGATTACGATATTGTAAACGAGGGAGTGCTTACAATGCTTAACAGTAAAGACATTACTAATGTCGAAAAAGCGCAGTATTGCGATATGGCTTTGCTTAAACTTAGAAAAGCAAATCAGGAAGGAGAGCCATTCGATTTATTAATTACAGATTTATCGTTTAAAACAGATTTTAAAGAAGGCGATTTACAGTCTGGCGACGAGCTTGTATGTGCAGCTCGGGAAGAAGGTTTAACGCTTCCTATTATAGTATATTCTATGGAAGATCGTTTGCAACGGGTAAGAACCTTAGTTAATAAATATAAGGTTAATGCATATGTGTGTAAAGGACGAAGAAGCATCTTTGAATTGGCACAAGCAATTTCTGAAATCCAAGACAATAAATTGTTTCTTTCTCCGCAAGTAGAAAATGCGCTAAATCCGCAAACCTGTTTAGAAATTCAGGATTACGATATCGAACTAATTAAACAATTGTCGTTAGGGTTATCGCAGAGTGAAATTAGTAAGCAATTAGAAGAGCAGAATATTACGCCCAGAAGTTTAAGTTCTATAGAAAAGCGCCTGAATAAGTTGAAAGATGATTTTAAAGCTAATAATGTAATTCATTTAGTTGCTATTGTAAAAGATTTAGGATTAATTTAGTTCTATTCCGGTTTCCCGTAATACACCCACTTATAAAAAGTATAGGTTTGGGGAGTTATTAGTTACATTAGGGGAAAAGGGCATTTAACGCGTTTAAAGATGTGTTATCTGCCTCTTTTTGTAATTAGTTTTGCGATTTAAATAAAATTTTCACAAAGGATAAATCATACGTTTTCAGAAATATTATTAGATTATATTTGCTGCGGTAGTTAGAAGAATGAAGAACTACCTTGTAACTCATTTTTAATTATATTTTATTATGAAAATATTTCAGTGTAGTAATTGCGATTTTCCTGTGTTTTTCGAGAATACTGCTTGCGAGAGCTGTGGTTCGGCTTTGGGATATTTAGATTCAGAAAACGAGATCTTAGCTAATAATTCAGATTTTTTAAAATGGAGCGTTAAAGGTCAGACCTATACATATTGTAAGAATAAAAGCTTACATGCATGTAATTGGTTGGTGCCTATAAACCACGAAACTGGTTTTTGCACATCGTGTGATTTAAATAGAACAATTCCCGATTTATCGGTGCCAGAATACTATGAACGTTGGCAAATAATGGAAATCGCTAAGCATAGACTTATATATGCTTTACAGCGTCTTGAGCTTCCTATAATTAGTAAATTTGAAAATCCAGAAACAGGATTGTTTTTCGATTTTTTATCTAAAGAGGATGCAAATGTAGATGGCAAAAAAGTGATGACAGGGCATGCAAATGGTGTAATTACAATTCTCTTGGCCGAAGCAGATACTGTAAGTAGAGAACAGATGCGAATATCTTTAAATGAAAAATATAGAACCTTAATAGGGCATTTCAGACATGAAGTTGGTCATTATTATTGGGACAGAATATTTGCAAATGAAAACTTCTTATCAGAGTATAGAAATCTATTTGGAGATGAAAGGAAGGATTATGGAGAAGCTTTAAAGTTACATTATAAGAATGGAGCGCCTAAAAATTGGAAAGCTGATTTTATAAGTACATATGCCTCGTCGCATCCCTGGGAAGATTGGGCAGAAACGTGGGCGCATTATTTACATATTTTAGATGCTATGGAAACAGCTTTCTATTTTGGATTAGAAGGAGCTCCAAACCTAAGAAATTCACACCATATGCGTATTAAGGCTATTTATCCCTATAAAGATAATATCTCGTTTCAAGCTATTTTAGACGAAACATCATCTTTGTTTTATGCTGTTAATAGTATAAATAGATCGATGGGAATTACAGATGTTTATCCTTTCGTAGTTTCAGATAAAGTGAAGGAAAAGTTAGAGTTTATTCATCAAATACTGCAACGCTATAAAAAGGAATCCCATTAAGTTAATTCGCTTATTAATGTTAAAATAATTATACATTTTACTTTAAATCAAAATACTGCGTCTCACTGAATGTATTTCATAATCTTATTTTCTAAACATTGCGTGATAGAAAAATGAGGTCCTGAAAAACTTTAGTGAGACGCATTTTTTAAATTGATTAGACTGCGTCAGTTTAAAATAATTTCCTTCTCAATCTTCTTCAAAAGCACAGATTATAGTTCACTTCATATTACTTTGAGGTAATTGTTTTCATCTTTATCAAACCTTAATTGTTTCGTTATACTGCTAAATATTAAAGTGTATACCTATACAGTGTATAATTAGTACACGTAAAAGTGTTAAAGTGTGTAAAAATTATACACGTAATTTTATGGTATAATGTGTAAATCCCTTGTATACAGTGTGTTTAGTCTGGTGGCACATGTATTGCTAAACTATAAGCGTCACCCGATTAGTATATCGGAAACACGTAAAACGAAAAATAATTTAGTACCACATATATAAAATGAAAACGGCAACACTAACCTCAACACAATTTAATATTTTAGAATCCCCATTCAGTGGTTCTGAATTATTGAATAGGTTAATTTTTCAAAACAAATCAATTCCTGGAAAAGACACTATTCTTTGGAGCAAAATTACACTAGTAAGTATTTTTATGTTAATGTTGGCTGCAGCTTATGGTATTTATGTCTTTTACCAAGCCTTTAATGATATTCTTTTAAACCCTTTATACAACCCTTTATTTTACGGTTTCTTTATAGTAGCAAATGGATGGTTTGCTTTTAGTGGCTTAGCATATCTTTACAAATTACATTTATATTTAAAATACAAATCTATAGAATCTATTAGCGACGACTCTTTACCGAAAACAACAGTAATAATATCAGCTTATAACGAAGGAAAACAAGTTTACGATACATTAATTAGCTTAGCAAAAAGTGACTATCCTGAAGAAAAATTACAATTAATAGCTATAAACGATGGTAGTACCGATGATACTTGGAGCTGGATGCATGAGGCTAAGAACGATTTAGGAGATAGAGTTACCATTTCTCAACAACCAAAAACTATGGGTAAAAGTCAAGCTTTACATCGCGGGATTAGTATTGGAACTGGTGAGATTTTTGTAAACGTAGATAGCAACGCGATTATAGATAAAGATACATTAAGAAATTTAGTAAGTCGTTTTATTGTAAGCGGTCGGAATCGAACAGAATCCAAAGGAGTTAGGATTTTAAATAAAGAAAAACAAATAGTATCTAAAACAGATCAGGATACAGGCTTAACTAATATCCTTTTAAGATTTAGTGCACTTAGGTTGTTTCAAGGACATGCGAATGCGTATTCTAAGGTCTCAGCAGAGTCTAAAAAATTCTATAATATGTTTATTAAGCCAAGTACAATTAAGGTCCTTTTTGTTAAGACGTTTACTCGTTTAGATATGTATTTACTTAACGTAGAAAAGGTGTTAAAACAAAATTTAAGCTTCTCAGCTTAACTCATATAGATTTATAATAATTTAAATTATCTCTTTAGATATTTCACCAATCGGGACTAAAAGATAAGTCTGAATTAGAATTAGTAGAATAGGATTAATAGCAAATCAATTAATTTGAAGCTTTCACGAACATAAGTTCTTGGAGGCTTTTTGCATTTAAACCCTTTGTGGTAATCAGTTTCGCTAAAAAATTACGTAAACCTTTAAGTACATTTTAAAACAACGGGCATTAAAATAAAGACGGCGTGTAAAGTGCTTATATTGTTGATGTTTTCAATCGTTTTCTTCTGCTTTAAACGAAAAAAACACGTACGTTTAAAAGCTGAAAAATCATCTATATTTAAATAATATTTAATATTTAGGCTAAAAAATCATAATTTCACATATAAATAGAAGTGTTGTTTAACTATTGCTAAAACATCTGTTTTTTTAATACCCTTCATTTTATTTAAGGCTTAAAAAGAGTCACTCAATTAACATATTATTCATTATAAATGTATCACTTAGGAATAGATTTAGGAAGTTCATCGGTTAAAGTTGCTTTAGTTGATGCGGAAAGCGGAAAGAAAATAATATCACTGCTCGAACCACCAAACGAGATGGAGATTATAGCCATTAACCCCGATTGGGCAGAACAAGACCCAAATATGTGGTGGATGCATGTTTGTAATGCGATAAAACGTGTTACTGTTGAAGCGAATGTAAAGCTTTCAGATATAAAAAACATTGGTATTTCGTATCAGATGCACGGTTTAGTTATTGTGGATAAAGACGGAAACCCGTTACGAAATTCAATTATTTGGTGCGATAGCCGAGCGGTTGAAATTGGTAGAAAAGCTTTAAAAGATTTAGGTAAAGAGTTATGTGGAACACACATGTTAAACGCTCCCGGAAACTTTACAGCTTCAAAATTAAAATGGGTTATCGATAACGAACCAGAAATTTACAAAGACACCTATAAATTTATGTTACCAGGCGATTTTATTGCGTATAAACTTACTGGTAAAATGGCAACCACTAAAAACGGCTTGTCTGAAGGTATTTTATGGGATTATAAAAAAGACGATGTTGCTACCGATTTATTAGACTATTACGGTATCGATAAAAACTTGGTTCCAGACATAGTAGAAAACTTTACAAACCAAGGGACTGTAAACGCGCAAGCGTCAAAAGACACTGGGCTTCCGTTAGGGGTTCAGGTTACGTATCGCTCGGGCGACCAGCCTAACAACGCCTTATCTCTTAATATTTTTAACCCTGGAGAAGTGGCTGCTACAGGTGGTACGTCGGGTGTGGTATATGCCGTATCTAACAACTTAAAGCCTCAAGAGATTTCTAAAGTTAACCATTTTGCACATGTTAATTATACAAAAGCAAAACCTGTAATAGGAACGCTTTTAAATATAAACGGCGCAGGTATACAATACCGTTGGTTACGAAATAATAGTGGTGTAGATTCTTACGAAAACATGAACCGTAAAGCCTCTAAAATAGATGTAGGTTCTAATGGTGTGGTTGTTATTCCGTTTGGAAATGGAGCCGAACGTATGTTAGAAAATAAAAATGTAGGGACGCATATTTTAAACCTAAATTTAAACTTACACGATAATGCCCATTTATACCGTGCGGCTTTAGAAGGTATTGCCTTTTCGTTTGTTTACGGTATGGATATTTTGAAAAAAGATATTGGCGAAATTAAAGTAATTCGCGCAGGGAACGATAATTTATTCCGTTCGGAAATCTTTGCCAATACGGTGGCAACCTTAATCGATCACTCTATAGAAATTTACAATACTACAGGCGCTGTTGGTGCTGCTAGAGCTGCTGGATTAACAGATGGTAATTTCGAGAAATTTGGAGAAAACATCTCGAATAACGATCATGTAATGACGTATTTGCCTTTACAAAATAAGGCACCGTATGAAGCGGCATACAAAACATGGAAAACTGAATTAGAAATGATATTAAAACACAAATAAATTATGGCAACATTAGGCAATAAAGAGTATTACAAAGGTATCGGAGACATTAAATTTGAAGGAAAAGAATCCGACAATCCGTTAGCATTTAAATATTATAACCCTGAACAAGTTGTAGCAGGAAAAACCATGCGTGAGCATTTTAGATTTGCTATTTCGTACTGGCATACCTTCTGCGGAACAGGAGGAGACCCATTTGGTCCTGGAACATTAAATTTCCCATGGGATAAACCAACAGATGCGCTTGAAGCAGCTAAGGCAAAAGCAGATGCTGCATTCGAATTCATTACTAAAATGGGCTTCGACTATTACTGTTTCCACGATATAGATTTAGTAAATGAGGCAGCTACTTTTGGAGAACACGAAACAAGATTAGCAGCAATTACAGACTATTTAAAAGAAAAGCAAGCCGCTTCTGGCGTTAAATTACTTTGGGGTACAGCAAACTGTTTTTCTAATCCGCGTTATATGAATGGGGCGTCTACCAATCCAGACTTTAATGTGTTGGCAAGAGCAGGTGGACAAATAAAACTGGCTATAGATGCGACTATTGCTTTAGGTGGTGAAAACTACGTATTCTGGGGCGGTCGTGAAGGTTATATGAGCTTATTAAACACCGATATGGGTCGTGAATTAGACCATATGGGACAGTTTTTAGGTATGGCAAGAGATTATGCAAGAGCACAAGGTTTTAAAGGAAATTTCTTTATCGAGCCTAAGCCTATGGAGCCCATGAAACATCAATACGATTTTGATAGCGCTACAGCTATTGGATTCTTAAAGGAATATGGTTTAGATAAAGATTTTAAAATAAATATTGAAGTTAATCACGCGACTTTAGCACAACACACCTTCCAACATGAAATTGCTACTGCTGCAAAAGCAGGGATGTTAGGAAGTTTAGATGCCAACCGTGGCGATTACCAAAACGGATGGGATACAGACCAATTCCCTAACAACATTCAGGAAACTACAGAAGCCATGTTGGTGTTCTTAAAATCAGGTGGCCTACAAGGTGGAGGTGTTAATTTTGATGCTAAAATTAGAAGAAACTCTACAGATATGGAAGATGTATTCCATGCACATATTGGAGGAGCAGATACGTTTGCAAGAGCATTACTTACAGCAGATAAGATTATAACATCTTCGGCTTACGATAAATTAAGAACAGATCGTTATAGCTCTTTCGATGCAGGAAAAGGTAAAGATTTTGAAGCTGGTAAATTAGACTTCCAAGATTTATATAAAATCGCTCAAGAAAACGGAGAATTAGAATTACAAAGTGGAAAACAAGAATTGTTTGAGAATATTATCAATCAATATATTTAAAATATTTTAGCAGAGTAACTCTAAAACTGTATCGTCATTCTTAGTAGAGAATGCGATACAGTTTTTTGTATCCTTATTTTTTGTATTTTTCAGATTAAATTAACTAATAATATAACCATTTAACCATGTCAACTTCACACAATTCCGCCTTTTTATGGCGCTTAACATTAGTCGCCACTTTAGGAGGATTACTATTCGGGTATGATACTGCCGTAATTTCAGGAACCGTAAGTTCTTTAGATAAATTTTTTGTACTCCCCTTTGGGCTGTCTGAAATGGGTGCCAATGCGCGTTTAGGATTTTTAGTATCTAGTGCCTTAATAGGATGTATTATTGGAGGGATTTCTGGTGGTGTTATTAGTCGGAAATTAGGACGAAAAAACGGATTGATTTTAGCTGGTGTTTTATTTTTATTATCGGCTATCGGATCTGCTGCTCCCGAATTATTTATGAAACCTATTGGTGAAGGCGATCATACGTTTATGTACTATTTTATTGTATATCGTATTATTGGTGGTATTGGGGTTGGATTAGCATCTATGTTATCTCCGCTTTATATTGCTGAAATTGCCCCAGCAAAAAGTAGAGGACGTTTGGTTTCTATGAATCAATTTGCAATTGTTTTTGGTATGCTGATTGTGTATTTTGTAAACTACTATATTTCTAGTTTAGGAAACGAGGATTGGTTAAGTACTATAGGATGGCGTTGGATGTTTGCTTCGGAAATTATCCCTGCAAGTTTATTCCTTTTCTTTTTAATGTTTGTTCCAGATACACCACGTTCTTTAGTGTTGCAATCTAAACCAGAGCAAGCGTTAGATGTTTTAACTAAAGTAAATGGTGCTGCGGAAGCTAAAGTTATTCTAGCGGATATTAAGAGTACTGTAGTGACGCATTCTAGTAAACTATTCTCTTACGGTATTCCTGTCATTATATTCGGTATTCTACTATCTGTTTTCCAACAATTTGTTGGTATAAACGTTGTATTGTATTATGCTCCCGAAATTTTTAAAAGTATGGGATCAGGTACAGATACCGCTTTAATGCAAACGATAATAGTAGGTGCTATAAACTTATTATTTACAGTATTGGCTATGCAAACAGTAGATAAATTTGGTAGAAAACCATTGATGATTATTGGAGCTTTAGCTATGGCAGTTGCC
The DNA here is from genome assembly GCF_033447105.1 of Formosa sejongensis. Classification (NCBI taxonomy): domain Bacteria; kingdom Pseudomonadati; phylum Bacteroidota; class Flavobacteriia; order Flavobacteriales; family Flavobacteriaceae; genus Formosa; species Formosa sejongensis. The sequence continues at coordinate 926 of NZ_JAWQUN010000008.1, read as the reverse complement.
ATGTTTGCTTTAGGAACGTCGTTCTTTATGCATTCTTTAGGGATGTTCTCTTTAATTTGTATGTTAGTGTATGTTGCTGGATTTGCGATGAGTTGGGGACCTGTTACTTGGGTGCTTCTATCGGAAATATTCCCGAATAACATTCGTGGTAAAGCCTTAGCTGTTGCTGTGGCATGCCAATGGGTTGCGAATTATCTAGTATCGTGGACGTTTCCTATGATGGATAAAAATAGTTATTTAATTGAACAATTTAATCACGGATTCGCCTATTGGATTTACGGATTAATGGGCGTAATAGCAGCATTCTTCGTTTGGAAGTTTATTCCTGAAACTAAGGGAAAAACGCTAGAAGAAATGAATGAATTATGGACTAAAAAATAATATTTAAAATACTTTTATAAGATAACATCTCATACTGAGAAGTGTTAGATGTTATCTTTTTTACAAATTAAAAACGACTTCGAAAGAGGTCGTTTTTTGCTTCCCTAGCGTGTACTTGAAAAGAGTATAGGTTAGCGTAATAGGTTTAAAATAAATAGAACCAAAGAATTTAAAAATAGAAACTAAAATAATATCGAAGCGTCATGCTGAACTCGTTTCAGTATCACATAGGACTAAAAAATCACTCCTGATACCGGTTTAGGGTAACGGTAAGATGAAGGTAACGTCATGCTGGATTTATTTCAGCATCACATAGAGAGCATAACATCAGGTTTACTTAAGATAATTATAATTCTAAATTATGAGACCCTGAAACGAGTTCAGGGTGACGGTAAGATAAAAACTGTTGTATATAAATCTTTTAGAGGTCAGTATATAAATACTTATCTTTAAACCTAAGAAACACATTAAAACATGAACATATTTACAGGTCAAAATCTTCTAGAGTTTTCTGATCGATTTAAAACCGACCTTGATTGTAAGGA